>CAMEPL010000010.1 GCA_945931665.1 uncultured Clostridium sp.
AAAAAATAATATTATTATATAAATAAAAGCTATGTTCAAATAACATAGCTTTTATTTATATATAGAATTTACTAAGTTTATTATTTTAAATTTTTCTTAATTCCCTTTTCAATTATATTATTATAATCGATAAAATCATATATATCCTCTTCAAATACTGGACTAAATTGTAATAATTCGTCTAATTTTAATTCTTCAATAGCCTTATCACGATCTTCACAATATATAACTATTTGTCCAACTATACTGTGAGCATCTCTGAACGGCACGTTTTTATTAACTAAATAATCAGCAACTTCTGTAGCATTTAAAAATCCGCCTTTAACAGCTTTTTTCATATTATCTTCTCTAACTTTTAAAGTTCCTATCATACCCTCCATTATTTGTATACACATTTCAAGAGTTTTTACACTATCAAAGAATCCTTCTTTATCTTCTTGCATATCTTTGTTGTAAGCAAGTGGTATACCTTTCATTACAGTAAATAATGCAAATAGGTTTCCATAAACTCTACCAGTTTTACCTCTTATAAGCTCTGCTCCATCAGGATTTTTCTTTTGTGGCATTATAGAGCTTCCTGTAGTGAATAAGTCATCCATTTCTATAAATTTAAATTCTTGAGAACTCCATAATATTAACTCTTCGCTTAATCTACTTAAATGCATCATTATTATAGAAAAATCACTCATAAGTTCAAGAAGGTAGTCTCTATCACTTACACCATCCATAAAGTTATCCATTGGTTTTTTAAATCCTAATTTTTGTGCAGTTATATTTCTATCTATATTGTGAGTGGTACCTGCAAGTGCACCACATCCTAAAGGAGATTCATCTAATATTTCTAAAGCATTTTTTATTCTCTTTTCATCTCTATCAAACATATTATAATATGCCATTAAATGATGTTTAAATGTAACTACTTGTGCTCTTTGTAAATGAGTATAGCCTGGCATTATAACTGAATTATTATCTGCTACTTCTTTTATTGTTTGTTTTAAACTAGCAATATGACATACCATATCATTTGCTTTTTCCCTTGCATATAATCTCATATCTACAGCAACTTGGTCATTTCTGCTACGAGCAGTATGTAGTTTTTTACCTACATCCCCTATTCTTTCAATTAAGTTTATTTCGACAAAGCTATGTATATCCTCATAATCACCATTTAGAGGTAGTTTACCTGATTCAATGTCTTCTAGTATTCCTTCAAGCCCTTCTGTTATTTGTCTTCCTTCTTCTTCTGTTAAAAGTCCAACTTGTACTTGCATATATACATGTGCCAAACTTCCCTCTATGTCTTTTTTATATAAAACATAGTCAAATCCAAAAGATTTATTAAACTCCTCCATTAATTTATTTTCGCCTTTTCTAAAACGTCCACCCCATAATTTCATATACTTCAATCCTCTCTATATTTGTATATATTGTATAAAACTTATATTATTTAAATTTTTAAACAGTAAAAATTTTTAATATAATCTCCCTTAAATTAATTTATAAATTAAACTTCTAAAAATTTATAAATTGCCTTTGCTACTCCATTTTCTATATTTGTAGAAGTGACATAATCACCTTGTTTTTTAACAGCATCATCTGCATTTCCCATAACTACTCCCATTCCCGCAAATTTTAGCATATCTAAATCATTATAGTTATCTCCAAATGCAATAACTTCTTCTCTCTGTATTCCCAGATATTTTACTAATTCTTTTAATGCTTCTCCTTTATTTACACCTTTATGCATAATTTCTACATTATTAAACCAAGATGAAGTAGTTTCAATATCTTCTATTTCATTAAGTTCACTTTTAACTCTCTTTAATTTATCCATATCATGGTCATCTATAGCAATAATTTTTAAAATTTGATGCTTTCCTACCTCTTCTTTTAAATCATCTCCAAAATGAATATTTATATCATCATTAAAAAAGTTTTTTAATCTCTCTTGAGTTTTCTTTTTATCTTCTTTACTTAGATTTTTACACATCATAGTATTTTCAGAATAAAGTTGATAATATATTTTATTTTTTTCAAATACATCTATTATTTTTAAACAAATATCATTTGGAATACTATTTTTATAGATAAGCCTATTAGTTTTGGTTTCTTTGATTATAGCTCCATTACATGCAATTAAAGGTGTATTTATATCTAAAAAATCAAAGTGTTCTCTAGCTGAATTATAAATTCTACCACTAGCTGGTACTATTTTGACACCTTTTTGAAGTGCTTTACTTAAAGCTATTTTATTTTCTTTTGTTATTTTGTGATTATCCCCAAGTAGCGTTCCATCCATATCTGAAACAATTAATTTATATTCCATTCGAGCTCCTCATTTGCATATTAATATTATTTACAACAATTCCCATTACCCTATTATAGATTATAACATAAGAGTTTTTATTTTAAAATAACACTTTAGATGACTTAAAATATAGAAATAAAAATCTAAGGCTAAATATTAATTTTTATAATAAAAAAATACTGTCCTAACTCGAAAGTTAAGACAGTATTTTTTATTATTATAATACTGCTATTAATTCTATTTCAACTTTTACGTCTTTTGGAAGTCTAGCAACTTCTACACAAGCTCTAGCAGGTTTATTTTCTCCAAAGTATTCAGCATATACTTCATTTATTTGTGCAAATTCGTTCATATCTTTTATGAATACTGTAGTTTTAACTACATTTGAGAAATCTGCTCCAGCTTCTTTTAATATAGCTTGAAGATTTTTTAATGATTGAGCTGTTTGAGCTTTTACATCTCCTTCTACTATTTCCATTGTTTCAGGAACGAAAGGAACTTGTCCTGATACGAATAATAAGTTACCAGCTTTTACAGCTTGAGAATATGGTCCTATAGCTGCTGGTGCATTTTCTGTATGTATTATTTGGTTTGCCATTAAAATAACCTCCTATAATCTATTAATTATTTATATAATTTTTTATATTGCTACTTAATAGTACCTTATATTTATTTTTTAGTCAACCGCTTAGATGGGTGGTATTATTTGTATATTATCAACCTAGTTAAGATACTCTTCCCTATAAATATAATTTATTTAATAAATATTTAAATATTCTTCTAACGTAGTATTACCTTCTCTTAATCTATAACTTATATTTGCCCCAACATATCTATAATGCCATGGTTCGAATTTATAACCTGTTATGTCTGACTTACCTTTAGGATATCTCAATATAAATCCATATTTGTATGCATTTTCTTTAAGCCATTCATATTCTTTTGTATATTCAAATTTATCTTTTACAGATGTTTGTGGGTCTGCACCATTTAAGTCAAATGCTAGTCCTGTTTGGTGTTCACTATATCCTGGTTTTGCAGAAAAAGTATCTACATCAGAGTTTTTTTCTCCATAGCATTTATATAAATAGTCTTGTACATCATAACTTCTATATCTACTAACTATATTTAAAGATATTCCATCTTTTTGTGCATCTTTTTGCATATTATTAAATGCTTCTGTAGCATTATCAAATAATTCTTGGTTGTCTTTATATGTATAATTTTTCTCTAAACCATATCTCTTATTTACAATTATAGTACCTAATACGTTGTATGCGCCATTTTTATTTTTTGTTATTGTAGTTGTCTGTGCATTTACTTTTTCACTTGTTTGAGTATAAAGTGAATTTTGTGTTGATTTAATAGTTATATATTGTTTTGCCTCAAACCCTGTAAATATAGATATTATAAAGAGAGATAACAGTAATATTATTATTATTTTCTCATTTATTTTTTTCATATTCTCACTCCTATATATAAAACAGTATTTTTTCCTATTTTTACTGTATTTAGGAGTATATCCATAAAATAAAATTTTATAACATTGCATAAATACAAATATAATTTTCATAAAAAAATAACTGGATACCATTTTAGGTACTCCAGTTATTCTTCCTAATAAATATCTATTATTTTAATATTTGAATCTCTATGTTTCTAACGCCCCAAGAATTACATGCTGATTCACTAGCCATAAATATATCTATTTTATTTCCTTTTATTGCGCCACCACAGTCTTCTGCTACATAAACACCACCAAGTGCTGGTATATAAACTCTTGTTCCATAAGGAATTACACTTGGATCTACTGCTATTGTTCTACCTACTTTAGGTATTGCACCTGTAGATGTTATTCCATCACCTGCATATGCAGTTGCACTTACTGTCATAGTTCTTGCTACATTTAATCCTGATGATTGAGCAGTTGAAGTAGATGTAGTTTGTGATGCTGTCGAATTTGTATTTTGAGTTGTTGTGTTTGTAGTTTCTATAGATGTATTATATAAATCACTATAGTCGTGCTCATTTTCAACTTTAGTATCTACATATTTTCCACATATAAATCCTGTTTCATCATCTTCTAACTCTATTTCATACCATCCATTTTCAAAAGCTTTTAATACTTTTACTGTATCTTCTTTTAATTTAGTTCCAACTATATCATATGATGTATCTGGTCCTTTTCTTATATTTAATTTATCTGCTGTTACTTCTCCGGCTAAAGTTATATATTGTCCATTTGTCCATGCTATTTTCCCATCTTCCATTTCGATTTTATACCATCCATTTTTTATAGATAATAGGTCTACTCCATCATTTTTTGAAAATGACCCAACTATATCATGTGAAGTTGATGGTCCACTTCTCACGTTTAATTTATCTGCTGTTACTATTGCTGCTGATTCTTTTGTTTCTGAATCATTATTACTTTGCGCAAATACTGCTCCTGTGTTTAACATTGTAAGTATAGCCATTGTGGCGACTGTTGTTGTTTTTAAATATTTAATCATAATATTTCCTCCCATTTTAAAAGTTACAATTTTGTTACTTTTCTGTTCGTTGATATTAATTATATTACAACTTTGTCATTTTTAAAATACTTTTTTGGCAAAAACCTAATCTCCAACCCCTAAAAGCCACAATTTTTAATCTACAATTTTATGTTACAGGCCAGTATTTGCAATAGATACATGGGTTGTTATTTTTATACATAAGATTTCTTATTTTCTTTTTCCATAATTTCATTTATTTATATGTATTTCATAATTATAGTAAAAAACTATATAATTTTACCCTATCATAACTTTAAATTTAATTACAAAATTATTACTTAAAGTGATAAAAATATATAATTTCATTACAATAAAAAAGAGACTGATATTTATAGATTTTATATTAATCCAATAATATCTGTCTCTTTTAATTTATAAATATTTTTATATAAATAAAATTATAATGCTCTTAACATCCTAAGTACTATATCTTTAGAATTTTCAGCTGCTTTGTCTACGAACTCTTCATATGTTACATCAGCACTTCCATCAGCTTTGTCAGACATTGCTCTTATTATTACAAATGGTATATTATTTACTGTACAAGCATGAGCTATTGCTCCACCTTCCATTTCACCACAGTAAGCTTTGAAGTCATTTTCAAGCTCTTCTTTTAATTCTTTTGAGCTTATAAATATGTCACCAGTTGCAACTCTTCCTTTAACTATTTTAAAATCTTCACCTTCTGCTTGTTCTAAACTAGATTGATAAGCTGTTTCCATTAATGTTTCATCAGCTTTGAATACTGAGTTTTCCATTTGAGGTATTTGACCTTTTTTATAACCAAAAGCTGTTGCATCTACATCATATTGTATAGCTTCTGTAGATATTACTATATCATTTACATCTAATGATGAATGTATCGCCCCTGCAACTCCTGTATTAACAACTGCATCAACATCAAATTCACTTATTAATATTTGAGCACATAATGCTGAATTTACTTTTCCTATTCCACATTGAACTAATACAACATCTTTTCCTTCTAATTTACCTATATAGAATTTTAAACTTGCTTTATCTACTGTTTTTTCTATGTCCATCATTTGGATAAGAGTTCTTACCTCTTTATCCATAGCTCCGATTATTCCTATTTTTTTCATGTGATCCTCCTAAGATTCTTCTTTGTCTAAAAAAAATCGCTCTAATACAGAACGATTCCTTCATAATATATTTAATAAAAAAGATATTATACTGTCAATATCTTTTCTAAATTTTATTTTAAGGTTTTCTTATAATACTGCTCCTAAAACTGCTCCTTGAGAAGTATATGTTCCCATTACAGGCCCAACTTCACTTATATACACTTCATCAAATTTATGAGTTTTCTCTATTATTGAAAGTAGTTTCTGTGCTTTTTCTGGGCAATTTGCATGCATAAGGCATAATATTTTGTCTTTAGTATCTTCTATACTTGCAGTTATATTATTAGCAACTTTTTTAATACTATTACTTTCTCCTCTAGCCTTGTCTATAGGTTTAACAGCCCCTTCTTTTACCTGTACTATTGCTTTAAAATTTAATGCTCCTATTATTTTACCTGCTAGTGGACTTATTCTTCCACCTTTTATAGCATTTTCTAAAGTTTCTAATGTTCCATAGAATGAAATCTTATCTTTTAAATTTTCTATAGTATTAACTATTTCATCTATATCTTTGCCTTCAGAAATCATTTTAGATGCTTTTATCAATAAAAGACCTACTCCTATACTTCCAGTGTTAGAGTCAATTACTCTAATTTCTTTTTCCTCATGATCTGATAAATATAAATCTCTTGCAAGTACAGCACTATTGTATGTTCCTGATAATTTAGCTCCTAAAGTTATTACAATTACTTTTTCTTCGCCTTGATATTCTTTAGAAAAACTTTCTGGAGATGGACAAAATGTTTTTGGCAGTTCTGCGCTTTCCTTCATTTTAGCATAAAACGTTTTATTATCTATATCAACTCCAGCAGTATAATGTTCTTCCCCAAAAGATACACCAAGTGGTACTACATTAATATTAAATTTATTTAAAACTTCATCTGAAAGATCACAAGAACCATCAGTTATCAGTTTAATTTTATCCATTTTTCTTCCTCTCTTATACATAATTATTTTTTTCAGTCGGTCGTACGACCGATTTTATAATAATATTTTATTCTTTTATGTATTAAAAGTCAACATATTTAACAAAGTGTTTATATCACTTAATTTGACTTTATTTTCATATACTATTATAATTTAAATAAATTTATAAGATTATTTTTATTGTAAAAAAGGAAAGGTTATATTATATGAAGCCGACTAATATGAAAGCAAATATTCTAGCGGCCTCTACAAAATTAATGGCTAAACAGGGGATAAAAAACACTAGTCTTTCAGATATAGCTAAAGAAGTTGGTATTAGCAAAGGTACTTTATATTATCATTACTCTAGTAAAGATGATATCGTTTGTGATATGGCTGATATGCATTTAAATATAATCACTAATTCACTTATTGAATGTCTGCAAAATGCGGACTTTCACTCTAGTACCGAAGAGTTTGTATCTGTTATACTAAATAAAATATCCGAAATAAAAAACCATGGAAGAATACATATGTATCTAATTTGTGAGGCTGTAACTAGCAACGAAAAACTTAGAGAAAGATTTAAAATTAAATATATACAATGGAGAAAAGCCTTAGAATTAGAAATCAAAAATACAACTAGTTTTAAAGAGGATTCTTTCCCAATTTCATTTTTATTGATATCTATCGTAGATGGATTGGTAATACAAAGTTTATTAAAAACAGAGCAAATACCTTATGATGAAATTTCTAGATTTTTAATTACTTCATTAAAGTAAAAATTTTTTATATTAATTTAAATATCTTTTAGTTATATCAAAAAAGAGTCGATTTGAAATATTTCAAATCGACTCTTTTTTATATTTTGATATAAAAATTATTTTTTAGTTATTTTTATACCAGTTTCATGACCATTTAAGTCATATTTTTCAAAGTCAGTATCATCTACAGCCTTTATTTCAACTGCTAATGTTTCTGTTTTTATATAGTTTTTAAATGCTTCTACAGCCTTAGCTATAGCTTCATCTGAATTAAATTCTATATCTATATTATCTAAAACTTCGAAGTTGCTTGCTTTTCTTATTTGTTGAACTTTAGATATGAATTCTCTTACATATCCTTCGTTTATTAACTCTTCAGTTAAGTTAGTATCTAATATAACAAATATATTATTTGCCATAGCAACATCGAATCCTTCTTTAGCATCTATGTTAACTAAAACATGTTCTTTATCGAATTCGAATGCTTCTCCATCTAAATCAACAGTAACTTTTTCTCCTGCTTCTAATTTAGGAACAACTTCATTTGCATTAAGTTTAGCTAATGCTCCTGCGAATAATTTCATTTTTGATCCTAATACAGGTCCTAATACTTTGAAGTTTGGTTTTAAGCTGAAGTTCATGTATTCTTCTAAGCTCTTAGCAAATACAACTTCTTTAACGTTTAATTCTTCTTTTATTAAGTCTACAACATCGCTTATTACATCTTCATATTTACCATCAACTAATACTTTTGATACTGGTTGACGAACTTTTATTTTACTGTCTTCTCTTGAAGCTCTACCTAAAGCAACTAAAGCTTTAGTTAATTCCATTTTTTCTTCAAGTTTAGCATCTATTAAGCTTTCATCGCATTTTGGATAGCTTGCTAAGTGAACTGATACTTCACCTGTTAAATCTCTATACATTTCTTCTGACATGTATGGAGCAAATGGAGCTATTAATCTGCATAATCCAGTTAATAATTCATAAGTTGTATTGTAAACAGCTTTTTTGTCTTCTGTTAATTCAGTAGCCCAGAAACGTCTTCTAGATCTTCTTATATACCAGTTAGATAAATCATCGTTTAAGAATGCTTGTATATTTCTTATAACTCTGTTAACTTCGAATATTTCTAAGTTTTCTACAGTTGTTTTTACTAAACTGTTGTATTTAGATAATATCCATCTGTCTAGTTCTGGTCTATCTTTGTATTCAACGAAGAAGTCTTTTGGATCTATATCATCAGTATTTGCATATAATGTGAAGAAGTTATATACGTTTTTCATAGTTCCTAAGAATTTACTTTGTATTTCTCTAAGTCCAGCTTCGTCAAATCTGATTGGAGTCCATGGTGGTGATACATATAATAAGTACCATCTTAAAGCATCTGCTCCGTATTTATCGAATAATTCAAATGGATCTACTGTGTTTCCTTTTGATTTACTCATTTTTTTACCGTTTTTGTCAAGAACTAAGTCGTTAACAAGTACGTTTTTGTATGGTGCTTTCCCCATTACGAATGTTGATATAGCAAGTAATGAATAGAACCATCCTCTAGTTTGGTCTATACCTTCACAGATATAATCTGCCGGGAATAATCTTTCGAATTTTTCTTTGTTTTCAAATGGGTAATGATGTTGAGCAAATGGCATAGCACCACTGTCAAACCAGCAGTCTATAACTTCTTTAACTCTTGTCATTGGTTTACCACATTCTGAACAAGCTATATGAATATCATCTACATATGGTCTATGTAATTCTACTGTAGCTGGATCTACATTTTCTATAGCTCTTTCTGCAAGCTCAGCTCTAGATCCTACTGAATCAGTATGACCACATTCACATCTCCATACGTTTAGTGGAGTACCCCAATATCTAGTTCTTGATACTGCCCAATCTTTTACGTTTTCTAGCCAGTTACCAAATCTACCTTCACCTACGAATTTAGGATACCAGTTTACTGTGTTGTTGTTTGCAACTAATTGGTCTCTTAATTTTGTCATTTCTATATACCAGCTTGGGTTTGCATAGTATACAAGTGGAGTACCACATCTCCAGCAGTGTGGGTAATTATGTTCCATTTTTTCTTTAGAGAATAATTTTCCTTCTGCTGCTAACCATTTTATTATTTCAACATCTATTCCATCTTCCATTACGAAGTGACCTTCCCATGGAGTAGCTGTAAATTTACCATTTGAATCAACTGGTTGTATAACTGGTAAACCGTATTTTCTACCACAGTTGTAGTCATCTTCACCAAATGCTGGTGCAGTATGAACTATACCAGTACCATCTTCTGTTGTTACATAATCAGCACAAGTAATGAAAAATGCTTTATCTGTAACTTCTACGAAAGGCATTAATTGTTCATATTCCATATATTCTAAATCTTTACCTTTCATAGTTTCAAGAACTTCATAAGTTCCTTCACCTAATACTTTGTTAGCTAAGTCTTTGCAAACATAGTATACTTCGCCATCTTTAGCAACTTTTATATAGTCTACTTCTGGATTTACTGTTAATGAAACGTTTGATGGTAAAGTCCAAGGAGTAGTTGTCCATGCTAAGAAATATTCATTTTCAGCATCTTTTTTCTTGAATTTACATATTACTGTATTAGTTTTTACCTCTTTGTATCCTTGTGCAACCTCGTGTGAAGCAAGACCTGTTCCACATCTTGGGCAGTAAGGTACTATTTTATGCCCTTCATATAGATATCCTTCTTTGTTGAATTTATCTAATATCCACCAAACTGATTCTATATAGTCGTTATCTAAAGTTATATATGGGTTATCTAAGTCAACTTCATATGCCATTCTTTCAGTCATGTTTCTCCATTTTGCTTCATAAGAGAAAACTGATTCTCTACATTTTTGGTTGAATTCTTTTATACCATATTCTTCTATTTGTTGTTTATTTGTAAGTCCTAATTCTTTTTCTACTTGTAACTCAACTGGTAAACCATGAGTATCCCATCCAGCTTTTCTTTGAACTTGGTATCCGCTCATAGTTTTGTATCTACAAACCCAGTCTTTTAATGTTCTAGCCACAACGTGGTGTATACCTGGGTTACCATTAGCTGTTGGTGGTCCTTCGTAGAATACGTAACTTGGATCATTTTCACCTTTTTCTAGTGTTTTTTCTAATATATTTATATCGTTCCAATATTTTGACACTTCTGCTTCTGCATCTTTGACAGAAGAATCAACAAGAGGCTTAAATTTAGCCATATTATCACCCTTTCTTATTTTTAAATTGATATTATTTACCCATTTCTCTTAACTTTCAAGTTATACATACAAATGCTAGTTATTAATATACACATAAATTATATACATATATTTAATAATCTATAAATTTTAAAATTAAAATATAATTGATATTATTATGTTAATATTCAATTATTTACCCAATAAAAAAAACTCCTCCCTATACAAAGGGACGAGTTATAATCGCGTTACCACCCTAATTTTACATATCAAAAATAAATATGTAACACTCTATAGTTTAACGGCACTAACCGGTTCAGCTTAATAGATAAAATCGTTCAGCCTACAGCTCCAGAGTGATTTTCAACTTTCTCATAAATATTGGCTTTCACCTAACCCAACTCTCTGTAAAGTACTTAAAAGTCTACTCTCTCTATCACAGCTTTTATTTTTTCAATTATACTTGATAATTATACAATAATTAACTTATTTCGTCAATAAAAAACATAATCAATTAATAATGTTATGATATTTTATATCATTGCCAATATTTATTATTATATACATTTTATTTTAGTTTTTTTAAAATAATCCATACAGATTATTATTCATTTGTAACAGTATCATCATTAGAGTCTTCATTTTTTGATAAATTAGTATCTGCTTCTTCTTCAACTGCTATTTCTTCAGTAAATAAATCGGCAGTATCTTCTATATCTTCTTTTATGTAGCTACACTCTCTAAAAGGCATTTCACAACTTTCATCTACATCATAAAAAATTTCATCTAATGTATCTAGTTCTTCTTTTATTAATGATTTAAATCTATTTCTAAATACTTTAAATTCTCTTACTAAGTTATCGTATTCTTTTTTTAATTCTAAAATACGGTTATTAGTTTCATCTATAATATGCTTTGATTGAAGTTGAGCTTCCTCAACTATTATTTTTGCTTTTTTATTTGCAGCTACACATGTATCTTCTGCAGCACTTTGAGCCGTAATTAAAGTTGCATTTAATGTTTCTTCTATACTTTTATATCTGCTAACTTGTTCTTGATATAAATTAACCTTTTCTTTAAGGTCCATATTTTCTTTGTATAAGCTTTCAAAATCTTCAGTTACTATTTTTAGAAAGTCATCAACTTCATCTTCACTATACCCTCTAAAAGCTCTTCTAAATTCTTTATTTTGTATCTCAATTGGAGTTATCATCCTCTAACCTCCTATATAAAAATCTTTATAAAATAATTTTTGCTTTTACTTTTGTTCTACCCTTTTTTGTTAAATCTCCTACTTCGACAATAGTCCTTCCATATCCTCTTACAGATATAAGACTATTAGACTTTATTTCTCTTGATGGAGACGTTATTTTTTCATAATCTACATTTACTCTTTCACCTTTTATTAGCTTAACACTTTCGTTTCTAGATAAGTTATAAACTCCACTTATAATTGAATCTACCCTTAAAGACGAAACTGTAAAAGATATCTCCTTAAAGTTTTGTTCACTTTGTATGATATCTTTTACAGTTATTTCTTTAACCTTTACTTTATTTCTAGAAACTTTATCTAAATTAATAATTATAAAGTCGCATATATCTTCACTTACAACTACTTGACAGAAGTTATCGTGTATTAATATATCTCCAATTTTTTCTCGTTTTATACCTAAATTTAATAAAGCACCTAAATAATCTCTATGAGAAATACTTTTAAATTTAAAGTTTCCTTCAATTTGTATTACTCTTAGATCACTTTCTAAGTTATCTTCCTCAATATAATATGGAAAAATATATATTAGTTGTCTTTCTGCATTTTTATATCCCCCGTCTACTTTATATTTTAAATCTGATTCAGAATTTAAAATATCTATAGCATTCTTAACTTCAAATGGGTTTAAAAATTCCGTAGCTTTTATATCATAATTCTTTATACAACTATTTGCCTTATCAATTACTTTGTACATTTTATTTTTAAGTTCTATATCTTTGATATGCGCTGTAAGTTTTAATTTTTCCATTTTCTTTACCAGAATATAATATATACTATTCTTTGTAATAATTGTATTAATAAAATTGCTACTATCGGTGAAAAATCAACTGGTATTGACACATATCTATATTGAACTTTTCTTATTGGTTCTTCAATAGGGTCAGTAATTATGCTTAAGGCTTCATAAAGCTTGCTCATTCTAATTGAAGGTATCCAACTTAATACGCATTGTATAACTATGATGAATGATATTACATCTAATAATCTTATTAGTGATATTCCCAATACGCTCATATTATTGCTCCTTTATTTAATTATTTTTGCCAAGGGAAAAAGGCTTTACTTTCTAGCTCTTTTTTCATATTTGCATCTATATCAACATTACTTGGTGCTAATATAAATATTGCTCTAGATACTTTTTGTATTGTTCCATCTAATACATAAACTGCTCCACTCATAAAGTAGAATATTGCTTTTCTAGTATCTACATCTTGAGCTAATCCTTCTAAATTAACTATTACTGTTCTTTTTTGTTTTAAGTGATCTGCTATTACTGTTACATCTTCATATTTTTTAGGTTCTACTATTACAACCTTCATTGAACTTGTTGTATGTAAATTTACTACTTTGCTAGTTGCACTAGCCTTAGCTGACGATTTTATAGAGGTCATATCGTTACCTACCATATCCTCTTCATTTTCTTCTAATTCAGCGTCTATTTCTTCGTCATCATAATAATCATCATCTTCTGTCATCCAGTTTTTAAATTTTGAAATTAGACCATTTGACATTATTTCCATCCTCCTTTAAATTTATAATAAATATTAAATATTTTAATTATATTTTTTTATTAATATAATCCTTATCGTAAATTAATTCTACTTATTGTAATTTCTAGGTCCAAAAATAGCTGTTCCTACTCTTACAATAGTTGCTCCATGTTTTATAGCTATATGATAATCATGGCTCATTCCCATAGATAAAGTATGCATGTCTACATTATTTAAAGAAAGTGAAGCTATTTCTTCAGATAAATCTTTTAATCCTTTAAATACAGCTTCTATAATTTCTTCATCTTCTACAAATGGAGCCATCGTCATAAGACCTTTTATTCTTATGTTTGGATATTTTTCTGATACCATCTTTATAAAGTCAATAACATCATCTTTATAAAGACCGTGCTTTGTTTCCTCTTTTGATATATTAACTTGAACTAGACAATCTATTATTCTGTCTATTTTTTCTGCTCTTTTTTGAATTTCTTCACATAATGCCTCTCTATCTAAAGAGTGAATCATTGTAACTTTATCAATTATGTACTTAACTTTATTAGTTTGCAAAGTTCCTATTAAATGCCAGTTTACTTTATCCCCTATAACTTCATATTTTCTCGCTAATTCTTGGGGTTTATTTTCACCAACATCTGTTATTCCTGCATCTATAGCTTCAAGAACCGCATCAACATCAACTGTTTTTGTAACAGCCATTAGATTAACATCTTCTGGATTTCTACCACAATCATTACATATTGATGCAATTTCACCTTTAATGCTTTCTATATTTGATTTTATACTCATTTATTAGTGTCACCTGCTTACTTTAATATTTTTATTTATAAAATTGGGATATAATAATATTCTATCATATAAATTCAATTTATTTTCATCCTTATTTTTATTATAATCCACATAATAATATTTTGCATCTTTATAATAATTTTTACCTAAAGCTACAAACTCTGGCATATTATTTTCTTCATTTATTACATAAACACCTAATTTATTATTTTTTTCTACAACTGACTCCACGGGTATTTTAAATCCTTTTATATTTTTATATATTATATCAAATTCTTGAACTCTTGTATTGTAAATTGACGTATTTTGTTCCATAATTTTTATTACTATTACGTCTTCATCTTTTTTTTCATATATTTTATCTATTTTTGCATTTATTGCTTGTCCATTTAGAACTATTTTTAAATCTTCAGATTCTTTAAAATGACCTTTATCTTTATCCTGGAATATACATATATAGGTTTCATTTGGATTTATTATTCTAAGCACTACTTCTGATGATTTTACTTTTCGACTTTTACTATTTATTTGTATAAAGTTATTTTCTAAAGAATCAAGCATGTCTGAATTTATATCATCTATTTTATCTATTTTTATTTTTTCATAATCATTATCATATTTAAATGATATTATTCCAGAAATAAGTGCTGGATACTCTGTGTAGTATTTTTGTTTTTGATTTTCTAATATTTTTAACTCTTCTTTTTTATTTAAAATTATATTAGAGTTCATGATATTTTTAGATCTTTCTAAATCATTTATTTCATTTTTTAAATTTTCTATTCTCTCTATTACTTCTTCATTTTGCCTTGATTGGCTTATTGTAAACAGAAGTTTATCTTTTTTAATTTTTTCATTATCAGCTACATTATATTTTATAGTTCCATCTTCATTTGCCTTAACTATAGTTTCATCCATCACTATTATACCCTTTTTTCTCATTTGCAGGTCTATATCTTCTTCTTCTAATACCATAGTCTTTGTAAAATAGCCAATTGTCCAGATTACAACTTGAACTAAAATATAAAATAACACTATGAGCAAAAATAAATTCGTGAACTTTATTTTAGTTTTTTTCTTAGTCACATCTACCCCTCCTAAAACAACCAATTATATTATAATTTGTTTTTTTTAATTACTTCTCCTTTAAATTGAGCTAAAGCAAATTATTAAAAATACAAACATCATCTAATCTTTTCTAACATAATTTAATGTTTTTATACAAAAAAAATTACTGCAAAACGATTAAAAAAATCATTTCACAGTAATTCTTGTATAATATTAATATTAATTTTTAAATGAATGTATTGGAGCTGGTATTTTCCCACCCCTATCTATAAAATCCTTAGATGAATATTTATTTACTTCCATTACAGGTGCTCTACCTAACAAACCTCCAAACTCAACCATCTCACCAACTTTACAACCTGGTGCTGGTATTACTCTAACTGCTGTTGTTTTATTATTTATCATTCCAATTGCCGCTTCATCAGCTATCATAGCAGATATTGTTTCAGCTGGGATATCTCCTGGAACAGCTATCATATCTAATCCTACAGAACAGATTGCAGTCATAGCTTCTAATTTTTCTAAACACAATGATCTATTTAGTACTGCATCTATCATACCAGCATCTTCTGACACAGGTATAAAAGCACCGCTTAATCCTCCAACTCGAGAACAAGCCATAACACCGCCTTTTTTAACTGCATCATTTAACAATGCTAGTGCAGCGGTTGTTCCATATGCTCCTACAACTTCAACTCCCATTTCTTCTATTATATTTGCTACCGAATCGCCAATTGCTGGTGTTGGTGCTAATGATAAATCCACTATCCCAAAAGGAACACCTAAACGTTTAGAGGCTTCTTGTCCTACTAATTGTCCCATTCTAGTTACTTTAAATGCTGTATTTTTTATTGTATCTGCTACAACATCAAAAGGTTCACCCTTTACTTTTTGTAAAGCTCTTTGAACAACTCCAGGACCACTTACCCCTACATTTATAACTGTATCTGCTTCCCCAACACCGTGGAAAGCTCCAGCCATAAATGGATTGTCTTCAACTGCATTACAAAATACAACTAATTTTGCACATCCAAATCCTTTTTGATCTTTTGTAAGTTCAGCAGTTTGTTTTACGATTTGACCCATTTGTTTTATTGCATCCATATTCATACCAGATCTTGTTGAGCCAACATTAACTGATGCACAAACTTTCTTAGTACACGCTAAAGCCTCTGGGATTGATTTTATCAATATTTCATCACCTTTAGTATATCCTTTTTGGCATAAAGCAGAAAATCCACCTATAAAATCTATTCCTAACTCTTCAGCTGCTTTATCTAGAGTTTTTGCAAACTCCACATAATCCTTATCATCACAAGCTCCTGCAACTATTGATATAGGTGTTACAGAAACTCTTTTATTTACTATTGGTATTCCAAATTCACTTTCAATCTCTTTACCTACTTTTACTAAATCTTTAGCACAAGTAGTTATTTTTTTATATATTTTTTCTCTTGCTTTTTCTCCATCGGAATCAATACAATCAAGTAAAGATATACCCATTGTTATAGTTCTGATATCTAGTTTTTGTTCTTCTATCATGCTGATAGTCTCTAGTATATTCTTAACGTTCATGTTTTCCCCCTGAATTAAATTCTATGCATTTTATTAAATATTTCTTCTCTTTGAATTCTAGTTTCTACACCTATAGACTCTCCTCTTTTTCGTAAAGCCTCTTTGATTTCATCAAAAGATTTAGGACTTTTTTCTAAATCAACCATAACTACCATTGTAAAGAAATCATCCATTATAGTTTGTGTTATATCAATGATATTAACATTTAATTTAAATAATTCATCAGATATTGCTGCTACTATTCCAACTTTATCTCTTCCTATTACAGTTAAAAATGCTTTCATAATACGATTTCCCCCTTTATATTGATGATTTAATTCTATGACTATTTCCATATATTGTCAAAGTTTTCTTGTCTTATTTTTATGCATAGTTGTGATTTTTAACCACATAATATTTTTTATATGTTATTTTTCATATTCAATCTATTAAGATATATCTACAATTTAAAAATAAATAAAATTTCCTTAAAATAAAAAAGAATGCTATAAATAAACTAAAGTTTATTTATAGCATTCTTTTTAAATGAGTCAAATTTAATTATTTAAATTAAATATTATTTTTTTGTTATTACATCTACACCCATGTAAGGTCTTAATACTTCTGGAACTACTACAGAACCATCTTCTTGTTGGTAGTTTTCAAGTATAGCAGCTAATGCTCTACCTACAGCAAGACCTGAACCATTTAATGTATGACAGTATTCTGCTTTAGAATCTTTGCTTCTTTTGAATCTTAATCCAGCACGTCTAGCTTGGAAATCTTCACAGTTTGAGCAAGAAGATATTTCAACGTATCTGTTGTAACTTGGCATCCATACTTCTAAGTCATATTTAAATGCTGCAGTAAATCCTAAATCTCCCGTACATATTCTAACAACTCTGTATGGTAAACCTAATTGTTGTAATAAGTATTCAGCATTTGCAGTTAATTTTTCTAATTCATTGTAAGATTCTTCTGGAGCACATATTTTAACCATTTCAACTTTGTTGAATTGATGTTGTCTTACTAGACCTCTAGTATCTCTACCTGCTGAACCAGCTTCTGATCTGAAACATGGAGTATAAGCAGTGTAGTTAAGTGGTAATACATCATATGGAAGTATTTCGTTTGCATGTATATTAGTTAGAGGTACTTCAGCAGTTGGTATTAAGTAGTATCCGTTGTCTACTTTGAACATGTCTTCTTCGAATTTTGGTAATTGACCAGTTCCTAAGAATGAATTTGCATTAGCCATAAATGGTGGTATAAATTCAGTATATCCATTAACTCCTGTATTTGTATCTAAGAAGAAGTTGTATAAAGATCTTTCTAATCTAGCACCTTTATCTTTGTATAAAGTAAATCTTGAACCAGTTATTTTAGCTGCTCTTTCAAAGTCTAATATGTCTAAGTCTGTTCCTATATCCCAGTGAGCTTTGAAATCAAAGTCAAATTTTCTTGGTTCTCCCCATCTTCTTTCTTCTATATTATCAGCATCTGTTTCTCCTTGAGGAACATTTTCATTTGGAACATTTGGTATTCTAAGTAATCTATATCTTAATTCTTCTTGAACTTTTTTAACTTTTTCATCTACAACTTTTATTTTATCTGATAATTCTTTAAGTCTAGCTTTATCAGCAGTTACATCTTTTCCTTCTTTTATAAGTTGAGGTATTTTTTTAGATTCGATATTCATCTCATTTTTCATTACTTCAACTTCTTTTAATAATTCTCTTCTTTCATCATCTAATGCTACAACAGCATCAAGGTCAAATTCTTTTTCACCTCTTCTGTCCATAGCTTTTTTAATATCATCTAAGTTTTCTCTTATTCTTTTGATATCTAACATTTTTTTCCTCCTAAATATTTTATGTACAATTGCACCTCTCATACAATATAAGCCCAACGTATTTATCTAATTTAACTATATTTTATTCATTTAAAATTATCTTGTCAATTCCCTTACAAAATATAGTTTATGTAGCATATAATAAATTGTCTTCCCTAAAATATAAAAATTAAATATAATTCCCATTATGCATTCTCGACACTCTACAAAGTAAGTACGTTACTTCCCAAGAAAATCTGCCTTTAATTCCTTGAAAAAGATTTCCTTATATACAATGCAATTTACACCCTATATAAAATTATAATCAATCTCAGAAAAATTTCCATACATAATTCTAATATAAATAAATATTTTTCTATTTTATGTCCATTTTTTTTAATTTTTATACTTATTTGGTAAAATATTTATTTATTTTAAGTATAAAACACTCATATCACACAATATTACTATTTTTTCCATACAACAAAATATCCTAAAATAAATTAGAATTATTTATAATTATCGATGAATAGAATTGTATATGTGTTATAAAATAATAAAATAGATATTTACCACTTTTCTATATATTAAAAAGAGGATACTTAAATTAATATGCATCCTTCTTTTATTTTTTATTCTATTTTTGCTAATTTATTAAATATTTATCAATATATGTTTTTTATTAAAAAACTTAAACTTCTTTACAAAAAAATTTCCTTAATATTATAAGGAAATTTTAAAATATATTTATTTAAATAAATATCAAATAACAATAAGTTTCTTTACAATTAATAATATAAATTACAGGATAATTGTTATTATATTATTGCTACCTTCATTTATAATTTTTTGTAGTGTCTTTTGAATCTTAAATCTAATTTCATCTGGCATCATATATAGTTTGCTTTGTAATTGTTCTTTTACTAAATCATTTAGTGATTTACCAAACATATTTGATTCCCATAACTCACTAGGATTTTGTTCAAATTCATTTAATAGGTATTTAACCATTTCTTCACCTTGGTCTTGGTTACCTACTATTGGAGATACTTCTGTAGATATATCAGCTTTAATAATATGAAGTGATGGTGCATTTGCTTTTAGTTTAACTCCATATTGTTTTCCTTGTTTTATAATTTCAGGTTCTTCTAAACTAAGTTCGCTAAGTGATGGTGCAACAACTCCATATCCAAAAGTCTTAGCATCATTTAATGCTACTTCTATTTTGTCATATTCTCGTTTTACTTTAGATAAAGTTGTAACTAAATTTAATAACTGGCTATCACCTTCAATTTTAAATCCACTCTTTTCTTCTAATACTGTATAGAACAATTCTTGTTTTGTAGTTAATTGAACATTTATTACACCTTCGCCTAGTTCTACACTATCTACATTTACACCTTCTAAAAATTCTAATTCTTTAAATCCATTTATAATATCATCAATATCTCTTATTTTTTGTAAGCTAGCTATACATTCTTTCAATGTAGCTATTATACTTTGTTTTATCCAATGATTTTTTTCTAATCCTTCAACCCATTTAGAAATATTTATTCTTATTTCATTTACCGGGAAGTCATATAATACTGTTTCTAATATATTTTCTATATCAGATTCATTCATTTCTTCAACATTTACTGGCAATATAGGAACTTCATATTTTTCTTCTAATTCTTTTCTAAGAAGTTCTGTCTTTTCTTCTTTAGGTGTCATACTATTTAAAACTACTACAAATGGTTTTTGAATAGATTTTAATTCATCTATTACTCTTTCTTCAGCATCTATATAATTACTTCTTTCTATACCTGTTACACTTCCATCTGTTATAACTACTACACCTATAGTTGAGTGATCTCTTATAACTTTCTTTGTGCCTATTTCTGCAGCTTCTTCAAAAGTCATAGCGTCTTTTGACCATGGTGTGGATACTAATCTTTGCTTACCATTTTCTTCATGACCCAATGCTCCATCAACTATGTATCCCACACAGTCGACCATTCTAACTTTTAGAGAAACAGCATCTTTTAATTCAATAACTACGCCATCCGCAGGTACAAACTTTGGTTCAACAGTCATAATAGTTTTTCCTGAGCCACTTTGAGGTATTTCATCTCTAGTTCTATCTCTTTTAAATTCATTGTCTATATTCGGTAAAACTAATGTTTCCATAAACTTTCTTATAAATGTTGATTTGCCTGTTCTGACAGGGCCAACAACCCCTATATATATATCACCTTGAGTTCTTTTTGCTATATCCTCATAAATGTTCATTCTTATTCCCTCCTGCATACATTTCTTATTAAAGTATATTGAACAGTTTCTAAATTTATAACAAAAATATTAATGTGCTAAAATTAAAGAAAGTAGTAAAAATATAAAAAAATAAAACCTACGTAGATTTAAGTTTTATTATACTTAAAATCAATGTAGGTTTTATATATAAATTAATTATGTACAAATCCGTTATTAACGACTTCTTCCATTTCATTTTTCTTATGTCTAGTCATAAGTGCTTTTACAGTTTCTTCCGTATCTGCACCTTCATACAATACTGAATAAATAGCATTAGTTATTGGTAAGTCAATATTTAACTTTTTACCAACTTTATAAGCAACCTCTGTAGCTACAATACCTTCAACAACCATGTTAACCTCATCTAGTGTTTCTTCTAGAGTCTTACCTTGTCCCATAAGTATACCAGCTCTTCTATTTCTACTATGCATACTCGTACAAGTTACGATTAAGTCTCCAATACCAGAAAGTCCTGTAAAAGTTGTTACATATGCCCCCATAGCAACTCCAAGTCTTCCTATTTCAGTAATACCTCTAGTCATTAATGCTGCTTTTGCATTATCTCCATATCCAAGTCCATCACACATACCAGCTCCAAACGCTATTATGTTTTTTAGAGCTCCACCTAATTCAACACCTATTATGTCTGGATTAGTATAAACTCTAAGTACAGGACTCATAAATGCATCTTGTACAATTTCAGCTATTTCTAAATTTGGAGATGCTGCTACTAATGTAGTCGGCATAAATTTAGAAACTTCTTCAGCATGAGATGGCCCAGATAATGTAACATATTCATTATTTGGTAGTTCTGACTTAACGACTTCTGATAATCTAAGTCCTGTTTCTCTTTCAAGACCTTTAGCTACATCAACTATAATTTGATTATCTTTTATAAAAGGCTTTATCTTTTTACATACACTTCGTACGGCTTGCGATGGTACTGCTAATACTACTATTTTACTGTCTTTTATTACACTTTCTAAATCAGTAGATATTCTAATCTCTTTTGGGAAAATAATACCTGGTAAAAATCTAGAATTTTCTCTTGTAGTATTAATCTCATTTGCTTGAGATTCATCTCTTGTCCACATATCTACTTTATATCCGTTTTTACAAAGAGCTAGGGCAAGTGCACTCCCCCAACTTCCTACACCTACTACACATACCTTTTCCATAATGACACCACCTAGTTTATTATTTTTTTTCACCAAGTTTTCTTTCTGTTCCGTTTATTAGACGTTTTATATTTGCTCTATGCGTATACACAACTGATGCTGATAAAAATAAAGTAACCCATATACCTTTTGTATTGTGGTTTATAAGCATAAACACAGGAGACAAACATATACTTAAAACAGAACCTAAAGAAACATATTTACTAACTAGTACTATTATTATAAATGCTGCTAAACATGTAAGAGCTACTATAGGATTTATAGCTAACATTGCGCCTAAAGAAGTTGCCACTCCTTTACCTCCTTTAAATCCTAAAAATGCCGGCCAATTATGTCCTATTACAACAGCTACTACAGCTATATAAGCACAAGTCACTTCATCTGCTTTCATGTAATGAGCTAATACCCTAGCAAGTCCAACTGCAATTGCGCCCTTTAAAACATCGCCACCAAAAGTCATAGCGCCTGCTTTTTTTCCCATAGTTCTAAGTACATTCGTCGATCCAGCATTACCTGAACCTTGAGTTCTTATATCTACACCTGCAATTCTTTTGCCAATAATATATGATGTTGATATATTACCCAAAAGATAAGCAACTACTATAATAATTAAATAAACTAACATCTCTGGCCCCCTATATTTTTATTATCTTCTTTTATTTTTTTCTCTGTACTCGAATTGTACTGAAGTTCCTTCAAATCCAAAGTTCTCTCTTATTTTATTTTCAAGATATCTTTGATAAGAGAAGTGAGTAAGTTGTTTATCATTTATAAATAATGTAAATTTAGGTGGTTTAGTTCCTGTTTGTGAACCATAATAAATTTTAAGTCTTTTACCTTTATCTGATGGCGGTTGATTAAGCATAACTGCCTCACCTATAACATCATTTAATGCTGATGTGCTAACACGTTTAGCATGCTCACTAGCAACATAATTTACAGTTTCTAATATTTTATTCATTCTTTGGTTAGTAAGAGCAGATACAAATAATACTGGTGCATACATCATGAATGGGAATTTCTCTCTTATTTCTTTTGTATAGTTTCCTAATGTTTTGTTGTCTTTTTCAATTAAGTCCCATTTATTTACGATGAATATACATCCTTTACCTTCGTCATGAGCTATACCAGCAACTTTAGTATCTTGTTCTGTAACTCCTTCAGTTGCATCTATAACTATTAAAACAACATCAGCTCTTTCTACAGCACTCATAGATCTTATGACACTGAATTTTTCAACTCTTTCATATACTTTACTTTTTCTTCTTATACCTGCTGTATCTATTAATAAATACTGTTGTCCGTCTTTTTCAAAGTATGTATCTATAGCATCTCTTGTAGTACCTGCAATTGGACTTACTATAACTCTATTTTCTCCTAAAATATTATTTAATATCGAACTTTTTCCTGCATTTGGTTTACCTGTTATTGCTACCCTAATTATATCTTCGTCATACTCAGTGTTTAATCCTTTAGGGAATTGTTCTACAACTTCATCTAATAAGTCTCCAAGACCCATACTATTTGCACTTGATATTGCATATGGATTACCTAAACCTAATTCATAGAAGTCATATATGTTGTCCATTTGATTTATACTATCTATTTTATTTACAGCTAATAATACTGGTTTATTTGTCTTTCTAAGTATTTGTGCTACTTCTTTATCAGCTGCTGTAATACCAGCTTTTCCGTCAACAACAAAAATTATGATATGTGCCATATCTACAGCTAACATAGCTTGGTTTCTCATTTGAGATAATATTACATCTCCGTTATCTTTTTCGATACCACCTGTATCTATTAATGTAAAATATTTGTTTAGCCATTCTACTTCTGCAAATATTCTATCTCTTGTAACTCCTGGTGTATCTTCTACTATTGATATCCTCTTTCCTGCTAATTTATTAAACAGTGTTGATTTTCCTACGTTTGGTCTACCAACTACTGCTACAATTGGTCTATTATCACTCATTTTAATCTCCCTTCTAGTTTATGATTTTTTCTACAAAATCTTTTCCTTCATTTTGACAAGTTATTACTTGAACATTTAATTTTTCTGATAATTCTTCTAATGTTATATCATCTAAAAATACTTCTTCATCGCTTTTTAACATAGATCTAGTTATATATAAAGCACTTCCTAAATCTTTATCTTTTAATTGTTTGATTATATCTGTAGCAGTTATAAGCCCTGATACAGTTATTGTATGACCGAAATAATCATTTCTTATCTTATATACGTTTATTTTTACATTTTTGAATTTTTCCATAACCTTACCAGCCATCTCGCTTATAAATTCATAAGCTGAACTTCCTGTAGCTATAGAAACAGTCTTTTTGATGCTATCGTCTTCATCTAAAGTATCTAAGTAGTTTATAATTTCTGTTCCTTGTTTACGAATCATACCTACTCCGTCTTCAAATTGTAAAAACCCTTCATATTCATCATAATCTAATAGTGGTCTTTTCGCTATTATATAAAACTCATCTGATAAGAAAGCAAATCTTGTATTTAGTTCTTTTAAATACTTCTCTTGTAGAGCATGTACTTGGTCAATAGTTTCATTTGCACTTTCATAGTCGAAAATTTCTAATTTTGCTAAATTTTCTCTATATTTAGTAATACCTACAGGTACTATAGCAACACTATTTACATAAGGATAAAGACTAGATAAATCACTTAAAGTTCTATCTAATTCTTCTTTGTCATTATATCCAGGACATAACACTATTTGACAGTTCATTTCGATATGTGCATCTGCTAATCGCTTCATAGTACCAATTAATTTTCCAGCATGCTTGTTTGTTATCATTTTTCTTCTAAGCTCTGGATTCGTTGTATGAACTGATATATTTATAGGACTTATTCTGTATTTTATTATATTATCTATATCCTCTTCACTCATATTTGTTAAAGTGACAAAATTTCCTTGTAAGAAAGAAAGTCTTGAATCATCATCTTTGAAATAAAGAGTTTCTCTCATACCTTTAGGAAGTTGGTCTATAAAGCAAAAAACACATTTGTTTCTACAACTCTTTGCTTTATCGATTATAGGGTTTACGAATTCTATACCTAATTCTTCATCAAAATCCTTTTCGATTTCGTATATATAGATTTCTCCATCTCTTTTTTGTATTTCTAACTCTATATACTCATCACTTATTAAAAATTTATATTCTATAATATCGTGAATTTCTTCGTCATTAACAGCTATTAATAAGTCTCCTACTTCTATTCCAATTTCTTCAGCAATAGAACCCTTATAAACTTTACTTATGATGTTGTTGCTATTTTTTACGTTGACTTCCATAAATCTTTCACCCTTCTCTAAAAATACATCATCTTATAATATCGTATAATTTTAAGTTAGTCAAATATATAAATTTGTATACATTAGTTTTAATGTTTAACTATTATTAAGGTTTCTTTTGCTATTTCATGAACAACTCCATCTACACATTTAGCCATTAACATCGCTTTATTCTGCATATCGTCATCATTATTCGCATAAAATATAGGACATCCTCCTGCAGATGTCATATTTTTATCAGTTGTTATTATTGCTAAGGTAAAATCATTTATAGACATATCTGACATATTACTTACCTTCCTTTCTTCCTATTACGTAATTTTTTAAGGATATATTTTTTCCTCTAGCACTTGAAACTATTGGTGTTGATTTAACTGTTTGTATAACTGCGTCAATATTTTTTTCAATAGGCAAATATGCAATTACTATACTTTCATTTTTAGGATTTCTTCTTGGTATAGGAGTAAAAACTGGTTCATTTTTTTGTCTATACAGTCCCAATCTGCTGTACAGAGTATATGCTATTGTCTGTCTTTGTCCCGGGTCTTGTATTATTGAAGCATTTATATAATTATTGTCTTTTGGAACTATTTCTATTCCGACTCCATATTTTAAAAACTTTTCTCTTTCTGACTTTAGACCTACATTTGTTATTCCACTCAAAGAACCAACTTTAAGTATGCTGTCATTTTCAAATGATATATCTACTATGTTTACATCGGCTATATCTCCGATGGAATCTCTTCTTATAAGTCTTTTTAAAATAAATGCCAAGATAATTCCAAATATAGTACTTATAAGTAAGCTTATACCTTGACTCATTTTGAATTCAGATGTAATTAAGTAGTAACAACCAACTGTAAAAAATGATGATATTATACACATATAGTTTCTTACTTCATACGTCTTTGCAATCTCTTCTATAAATGCATTTCCTCTTTGTACTAGCTGTTTTGCTTCTAATTCGGTAAGTGTATCTCTTCGATTTTCTCTTACTTGTCTAAATTGTTCTGCTGCTAAAGATAAAAAGGTAATTGATGTATATGATCTTTCAATCAATGCAGGAACTAGTAATGCCCCTAGTGCAGATGCAATAAAAGCTAATACTAATTGTGTGATTAAAACATTTGGTTGTGTGGGGTATTGTTTTTGCTCTAAATTAAGCATAATTAATCTCGTTAATATCCCTATTATTATTCCGATTAAAAAAACTTTGTCCATTTTTCACCTCTCAAATCTCTTATTTTATTAAACATTGATAATTACTTTGTTTTCCTTTTGCTGCTTCTAAAATAGGTGTACTACCTGCCACCTGTTTTATAAGTTCCATATCGTTTAGAATTGGCATAAACACTATTAATACACTTTTTGTCTTTAAATCTACTTTTGAGGTTGAAACTATATCATGTTCATCTACATCTTTATCTATACCAGTATGAATAAATATATTGTATATAATTGCATCCCTTTGTCCTAAATCATTTATAACACCAAAATCTTTTTCGTCCTTTGGCACAACTTCAATTGCAATTCCATTTTTTAAAAATCTTTCTCTAGTATCTTTTAGACCTATATTAGTAATAACTACATCGTTTACTTTCATTATCGGTCCATCAAAATAAATTTTAGCTTCTTTTATATCTGCTATATCATTTATACTATTTCGTCTTAATACTTTTCTAAATATTAAACCAACTATTGCTGCAACAACTATTGCTGCTAATGTGCATATTATTATATTTTCACCAAATCTTTTTGCAATTAGAACATATGCTATTGATGACCCAAGACCAGCAAATAAACTTACATAACTTCTAACTTCATAAGTAGAAGCTATTTCATCAATATAAGTTGCACCCTTTTTTACTATTTCATCCTCATCTATATTATTTAATGTTATTTTCTCTTGTTTAGATAAGCCTTGGAATTGTTGCACCCCTACAGCTAAAAATGTCAATGCTGCAAATTCTTTGTCCATAAGCGCTGGTAATGCAATTCCTCCTAGTGCTGAAGTAAGCCCCGCCATTATAATTTGTTCTATATAATCTTGCGGTCTTGTTGGGTATTGTTTGTCTTTTATTCTGAGCACTAAAAACCTACATAGCGTTCCAAGTAAAACAGCTACTAAAAATGAATGTCTAAACAGAGCCTCATCTAATACACTTTCCTTCATAAAATACACTCCTTTTTAAAATAAATTTCAACTTTCTTAACGTTATAAATTTATTTTGTACAAAAGAAAAAATCTTATGTAAACTTTCTATATTGATAGATTATTTACATAAGATTTTATTATTCAAATATTCAATTTCTATTTTGTATCCAGAGGAATTGTAACTATAAAGTCGCTTCCAACTCCCAAAATACTTTCAACTTCTATAGTTCCACCTAAGGATTTTACCATGTGTTTAGTAATAGCAAGACCCAAACCTGTTCCCCCTATATCTCTACTTCTAGCTTTATCAACTCTATAAAATCGTTCAAATATTCTATTTAGAGATTCTTTTGGTATACCTATTCCATTGTCCTTAAATTCTAATATTATATTCTGTTTATTTTCATCATAATGTTGAAGAACTTCAATTCTTCCATTTTCAGGTGTATATTTTATACCATTGTCTACTAGATTTAAAAATATTTGTTTTACATTATCTCTAACTGCTAATATATGTACATCCTTATCTTCAAAGTTGTATGATACTGTTATATTTTTAGATGATGCAATATATTGTGTAATCTCGTATACTTCTTTAAATACATCAAATAATTTAACTTGTTCATATGATAAATCTTGGCCATTTTCAATCGAAGAAAGCAATAATATATCTTCTATAAGGCCTTTTAATCTATTTGACTCTTTTTCAATTATATCTAAAAAGTGATTTCTAGTATCTTTGTCTATATCATCATTTATTTTTAAGGTTTCTACAAATCCAGTTATTGATGTTAAAGGTGTTTTTAACTCATGGCTTACATTTGCCACAAAATCTCTTCTCATATTTTCTAGCTTAACAAGTTCTGTTATATCTTCAATATTTATGATAGAACCTATTATTGCGTGTTTTGAATCTTGTAAATAAACAGGGTCTATTTTTATTCTATAAACTAAATTATCTCTTATATCTAATTCTATTACTTCATTTTGAGTACTACCTACATACTTATGAAAAATTTCTAATATATTTTTATCTTTTACAATAAATTTAAAATTTGATCCTTCTACATTAGCTTTTACATCACATTTTAACATTTCCTTAGCTATATCGTTAATAAGGAGAATGTTTCCTTTAACGTCAATTGCTAAAATTCCATGAGATATACTCTTTACAATAGAGGTCAATTGGAGATGCTTGTATTCAACTTCTTCAATTGTACTATCCATTATTTGAATCATATAGTTAAAATTCTTAGATAACTCCCCTAGCTCCCCTTTAACATATGTGTTGAATCGTGTATGAAACTCTTTATTACTTACTTTTTTAGAAACTCTAGTAAATTCTTTTAAATATCTACGTAAAGTTACCGTATATCTTACGAGTAATATAGCTAAAGCTGATGTAATAAGCATTACAAAGAAATATACACCATTTAATTGCTGTAAATTTGAATTCATAAATATTACCTCAACTTTTAACTAATTTTATATCCTATTCCTCTAATTGTTTCTATATATTTTTCTTCATCAGTTTCAATCTTTTTTCGTAAATATCTAATATGTACATCAACAGTTCTTGTTTCTCCAAAATATTCATACCCCCATACTTTGTCTAATAAATAATTACGGGATAATACTTTACCTTTGTTTTGAAGGAGTAATTTAAGTAAATCAAATTCCTTAATAGTTAAATCGATTTTCTTATCTTTTTTAGTTACTTCGTGCTTTATTAAGTCCATTTTTATGTCTTTAACACTTAATACGTCTTCTACTTTATTTGCAGTTTTATTATATCTTCTAAGAACTGAATTTATTCTAGCTAAAAGTTCCTTTATTCCGAAAGGTTTTGTTATATAATCATCAGCGCCTTCTTCTAGTCCTTTAACTTTATCTCTCTCCATATTCTTTGCCGTAAGCATTATAACAGGTGTATCTTTTAATTCTTCATCATTTCTTATTTTTTTTAATACATCCATACCACTTATATTAGGTAACATCCAGTCTAAAAGTATTAGATTCGGCTTAAATTCTTTTGCCTTATGATATCCATCAAAACCATCTAATGAGTAGTCAACCGCATATCCATTTACCTCTAAATTAAATTTTAAAAGCTCTACTATATGCATTTCATCATCTATAACTAATATTTTCTCCTCCATAACAATACCCCCTTACTTTATCTCAATGAAGGTTCCTATTCTTTTTGGTGTTTTATCATGCTTTCTATATGAGAAAAATCTATCACAATTACAACTTGTGCAGATATTCATATTTATTATATTCGACTTTAATACCCCAAATTCTTTTAATATTTGTGTATTTATTTCCCATAAATCAAGATAATACTTATCATCTCTTATTTCATATATTTTTTCATCCGCATTTGGAAGAAGTGCACTGAACTTTTCAACTAAATCATAAGATACTTCATAACAGCACTTACCTATAGATGGCCCTATAATTGCTACTACATCTTCTGGTTTTGTATTATAATTTTCTTTCATAGATTGAAGTGTTTCTGCACATATTTTCCCGTATGTACCTCTCCAACCTGCATGTGCAAGTCCAACTGCTTTATTTATTGTATCAACTAAAACTACTGGTACACAATCAGCTGTTAAAATTAAAAGTGGAACGTTTTTCTCATTTGTTATTATTGCATCTCCATCTATTATTTGTCCTATATTGTCTTTATCCACTTTATTTACTATATTAGAATGTATTTGCTTGTTTTTACTTAAATTTTTTAAAGTAAATACATCTTTGAATACATTATTTATATCATCTAGATTTTTTGCATCCACATTAGTAGTTGTAATAGCTATATTTACAAAGTCTAACTCCTCTTTGTTTATTGTTAAGTAATCTTTTTTATCTATTATAGTCTGTGTCATATTAATCTCCCTTTTCCATTAAAATATTTTTTAATTCACTTACAAAAGTATTTATATCTTTAAATTGTCTATATACAGATGCAAATCTAACATATGAAACTTCATCTATATCTTTTAATTTATCCATTACCATTTCACCGATTTTATCAGTATTTATTTCACTTATATAATTTTTATTTATTTCATTTTCTACATAAGAAATTATACTTTCTATTTGTTCTATTGAAACAGGTCTTTTTTCACAAGATTTTATTATACCTTTTTTTATTTTTTCCCTATCAAATAGTTCTCTACTGTTATCTTTTTTAACGACCATTATAGGTGTTGTCTCTATCACTTCATAAGTGGTAAATCTTTTTTTACAAGATTCACACTCTCTTCTTCTTCTAATAGACTTGCTATCTGTATGTCTTGAATCAACTACTTTAGACTCTTTGTAGTTACAATATGGGCATTGCATTGTTTTCCTCCTTAGCTAACTAAGATTTAGAATTTAGATATCTATTTGATTTTTATCAAAATTTGATCCTATACTTACAATAATAGTATCACAACCTATTCTCAAAATATCCCTCCAAAATACAGTATCAATTTCAGCTCCTCTAGAAAAGAAGTTGCCTGTAGATCCTGTTATTGAAAAAGATGATACTTTACCATTTTCGACATCTAGATCTATATCTGTTATAAAACCTAGTTTTTTACCATTTTTCACATTGATTATTTCTTTTTCCATAATATCTGATATTCTCATCATAGTAAATTCCCCTCCTATGTATATTCATCATTGAAACCCTAACTAAAAATTTTTAAGATAAGGATTTCTTATATAAGTTTATTATTTATAACTAGAAAAAATTCACTATGATGTCATCTATAATCTTTATAATTATTTTCCTATTATTTTTATTTTACACATTATTAAAAAATAATCAAATACTTTAGTGATATGTAAAATAAAACTGCCGTAAAGTAAACAATTAAATTACTAATACGACAGCTTTAATTTTTAATATTTTGTTTTTAGATGTATTTTCTCATATTTTTTAAGGCATTCTTTTCTATTCTAGAAACTTGAGCCTGAGAAATACCAATTTCATCTGCTACTTCTATTTGAGTTCTTCCTTTATAAAATCTTAAATCAAGGACCAACTTTTCCCTTGAACTCAATTTTTTTATAGCTTCTTTTAGAGCTATTTCCTCTAGCCAATTTTCATCTGTATCTTTTTTATCTTGGACTTGATCCATTACAAATATTGCATCACCATTATCTTGATATACTGGGTCAAATAATGATATAGGGTCTTGTATTGCATCAAGAGCCATCACTACAGATTCAACCTCCATATCTAATTCTTTTGCTATTTCCGATATTGTAGGCTCTTTTGAATTCGTTCTGATTAATTTTTCTCTTACTTGTAATGCTTTATAAGCTATATCTTTTAATGAACGCGAAACCCTAATTGGATTATTATCCCTAAGATACCTTCTTATCTCACCTATAATCATAGGTACAGCATAAGTAGAAAATCTTACATTTTGACTTAAATCAAAATTATCAATAGCTTTTATAAGTCCAACACATCCTATTTGAAATAAGTCGTCTACGTTCTCTCCTCTGTTATTAAATTTTTGTATAACACTTAAAACTAATCTCAAGTTGCCCTTTACAAATTTCTGTCTTGCTTCTTCATCTCCTTGTTTAATTTTAACTAGCAGCTCTCTCATTTGATCAGCTTTTAGTACAGGAAGTTCGGATGTATTTACACCACAAATTTCAACCTTATTTATAATCATAAATTTCAGTCCTCTCTTAAAAGATTCTATATATGAAATTATTTACACATCATATATTTTTATACTTTTAATAAGGATTTATTTATCTATTAAACAAATTTCTTCATTTCTTTTTTCAATCTAGAAATTATCTTTTTTTCTAATCTAGAAATGTAAGATTGAGATATTCCAAGTATGTTAGCAACTTCTTTTTGAGTTTTTTCTTTGCCTTTTGTACTCAAACCAAATCTTAATTCCATAATTTGCTTTTCTCTATCTGACAACTTATCTAATGCCATAAATAATAGGTTTTTATCAATTTCTTCTTCAATTATCTTATAAATTTCATCATTATCAGTTCCCAATACATCCGATAACAAAAGTTCATTTCCATCTAAATCTACATTTAATGGTTCATCAAAAGATACTTCAGATTTTTTCTTATTATTTTTTCTAAGACACATTAATATTTCATTTTCTATACATCTAGATGCATACGTAGCTAATTTTATATTTTTATCTAAATTAAATGTATTTACTGCCTTTATAAGTCCTATTGTACCTATTGAAATTAAATCTTCCATATCTATTCCTGTATTTTCAAATTTACGTGATATATAAACTACCAATCTAAGATTTCGTTCTATTAAAATAGTTTTTATATTTTCATCATATTCTAATTTTTGTAAAAGTTCTTTTTCTTCCTCAAGTGTCAATGGTGGCGGAAGTACATTTACACCTCCCATATAATAACAGCTATCAGGCTTTATTAGTTTTAGCTTATTGCCTAATTTAATTAATTTCATAAACAATAATCTTTTTAGTTTTTGTATTTGTAATATCAATTAAAAGTCCTCCTTTTTAATATAATATTCTCGGATTCAAAATTGCACTATATTCTTTATCATCAAAATTAGATATTCCGAGAATAATATTGCTTATTTTTTTATTATCTACATCGAGATAATCTGCTTTTATCCCCAAAATCATTCCAGCATTATTGTCGCCTACATGCTTGTAAGGTATCACTCTTACCCTGGCTGAAAGCTTTGGTTCTAAATGATTAGTTAAACTTTGGATATCTGAAATATCCATTTCTTCAAAATTATAATCTTCTGGTAAAAAATTTTCTAAAAGACTTGCCTTGATTATTACAACATCACTTTTACTAATAGGATCTTGCAATAGATTTCCACTATCTAATAATGCCATACATTCTATATTTTTATCTAATATCTTTATTCTTATTTTTTTAGTTATATCATCTATGTGTTTTAATAATCTAAAATCATTAACTATTTTTTTCAATAATTTACAGCTAATATAAGAACATATTATAAAAAAAGATATAGTCATATGACTGATACCTGTAAAATAAATAATAAAATAAGTGCTTCCGGATATAAATATATTCACTAGATAAAAATTAAAAAGTACCTTTAAAAACTCTTTTCTATCAGTTATATTGAAAGAGATTAGAACTATTATTATAAAAAATATAAATTTAGAAGGAAGTGTAAAAAAGATTTCTAATCCTTTATAAATATACATCACACTATAGATAGTTCCTATTATTGCCCCAGCTATTTGTTTAGATTTTTTTGTGTATATTTTTGTTATATATGTAGTACAATTTATTATAATATAGTTAATCAGTAAGTTTTCTAAAATATAATAATCTAAATACATTATACTTCTCCTCTTTCTTACTTAATCACATAATGTACTAAAATCTATGACTGTTTTTAAAATTTTTTCTTAAATATATTATAGAATACTTCATTTAAATATTTTGTCATTTTCAACAGTCGAATTCAAAATACTTTTCCTAAAAATGAGCAAAAAAATAAAAAAACCTCCAATATTATTGAAAGTTTTTTTATGTATTATTAATTATCTTCTTTTATTTCTTAAGAAAGTTGGTATTTCCATTTCATCATCCCAGTCGTTATTTCTAACTGGTTCAGGTCTTTTTTCTATTTTTGGTTCAATTACTGGTTCAGGCTCTTGAACTGGTTCATGATGAGCTACAGTTCTAGGCTCTGGTTTAGCAACTGGTGGTATTTCATTCTTTTTAATTGGTGTTGGTTCAACATATCCACCTTGAGGAGCTTCATTAAAACCTGTAGCTATAACAGTTATCATTATTTCATCTTCTAAATCTTCTCTTATAGATGCCCCGAAGATGATGTTTGCATCTGGATCACATGATTCAGTTATTAAGTTAGATGCTGCATTTGCTTCGAATAATGATAAGCTAGGTCCTCCTGTTACATTAAGTAATACGCCTTTAGCACCTCTTATAGAAGTTTCTAACAATGGTGATTGTATTGCTTCTTTAGCAGCTTCTATAGCTCTATTTTCACCACTTGCATTACCTATACCCATATGAGCTAGTCCTTTGTCTTTCATTATAGATGTAACGTCAGCAAAGTCTAAGTTTATAAGTCCTGGAACTTTTATTAAGTCAGATATAGATTGTATACCTTGTTTTAATACGTTATCAGCTATAGAGAATGCTTCTACTATAGATGTATTTTTTTGAACTACTTCAAGTAATCTGTCATTTGGTATAGTTATTAATGTATCTACATTAGCTTTTAGCTCTTCAATACCAGCTTCTGCATTTTTCATTCTTACTTTACCCTCAAATCCAAAAGGTTTAGTAACAACACCTACAGTTAAGATCCCTTTTTGTTTTGCTAATTGTGCAACTACTGGAGCTGCCCCTGTACCTGTTCCACCACCCATTCCGGCAGTAACAAATACCATGTCTGTATCTTGTAGTAATTGTTCTATTTGTTCTTTACTTTCTTCGGCTGCTTTTCTACCTACTTCTGGATCAGCACCTGCACCTAACCCTCTAGTAAGTTTTTCTCCTATTTGAATTTGATTTTCTGCTTTCGATGTAATTAATGCTTGTCTATCAGTATTAATTGATATAAACTCAATTCCTTTTATTTTTTCTTCGATCATTCTATTAACAGCGTTGTTTCCACCGCCACCAACGCCAAACACTTTTATCTTAGCATTATTATCAGTTTCTAAATCAAAGCTTAGCATATATCGAAACCTCCCTCTCTTGTAATTATTTCTGTATATATATTAATTATATCATTTAATATTTAAATATTTAATGTATATTTATCAAAATAAATATATTTTATTATTTATATTTATTTTGACTGTTACACTATACCTAAAACATCTTATGTACCATAAAAATCTATTTTTAATTATAACATTTATATTATATCATTTATTTTATTTAATTTGTTAAACTTTTTATAATATATGTAACTTATACACTAAAAAACTTAAAATTATATCTATTTTCACTTTTTCCACTTATTTTTTGCATGTTATTTATAAGTATATAGTGTATATTTTGAAAAAGTCATGTCAATTTTTCCGTAATTTATATTTTGACTTTTCAAATCAATTAAAATTTGTGTCAGTTTTGCCATGTCATGTTTCATATTTCCGTTCTTATCTATTATTACTTTTATTCCCTCCTTTGTTTTCATACTAATTGTATTATCATCTAAAAATATAATACTAGCAATTTTATTACTTAGTCCTTCTCTTTTAATGTTTTTTAGCAATAATATTAATTTATCTTTGTCTTTTTTATTCTCAAAATATACTTCATTATCTTTTATAGTAAAGTCGGCTTCAACTATAGGACAATTGTTCTTTATTTTTTCATATTTTACTTTATCTATATATTTCATATCATCATCAATATAATAATAGTTATCTCCTTCATCTTTTAAGGCACAACTAATGCTTTTTTCTTTTACATCTATTATTATTGAATGTGGAATGCCCAGTTTAACTTTTACATTTTCTATATATCTACTTTCATTAATATTTGCTTTGACTTTTTTTAAATCATATGAAAATAAATTTTTGCCTTTTACAATCTTTGATAAATCTTTAATTTCTGTTTTTGAAAGAACTTCATTATTTACAACTTCTACATTTTTTAAACAAAAGAAATCACTTTTTATAAATAATATAAAACAAAAGCAAAATAGAAATGCAAATAGAAATAGCATTATCAATCGATTTATTCTTATTTTCCTTTTCTTCTTTTTCATAAAATCACTCCTGAAAATCTAAGTTTATAAATCAAAAATACTACACGGATGCCCTCATTTCCTACGTATCAATTAAATTTTTCTAAGCAAATTAATACTAAATCTTTTTCTTATTTATATAAAAAAGATGAAATATATTGAGTTTTGTCTTTTATACACTAAATACATTTCAAAGATACAGTTTTTTTCAAATTATACTGGTGAAAATTATATTTACCTATATCCTAAAAATGAATATCGTTTCTTTATATTATAAAAAAAGATATAAGATAAATCATTTTATTATGATTAATCCTATATCTTTTAGATTGACATTTTATTTAAGCTTATTTTTTCTTTATACCTATAACCTTAGGTTCTTGAGCAGATTGTTGCGCTACATTTTCTTCTTGAACTTCAACTTCTTCTTTTTGTTTTTTATTTTTCTTTTTAGAACCCATAGCTTCATTGTATGATTTCATTATTTCATTGTATATTAAATCAATTGCTTCTGGCTTACCTATTTTCTTTGCATTATTGGCCATATCTATTAGTAATTCTTTATCTCCAAGTAATTTAAATACAGCTTCATTTAAAGATTCTGGTGTTAAATCTTTTTCTAAAATGGCAATCCCTGCACCTTGAGATTCTATACTTTTTGCATTGTATTCTTGGTGATTTTCTGCTGTATAAGCTTTTGGAATTATTATTGAAGGTTTACCAAGGGCAGTTATCTCTGCTAAAGATATTGCACCTGCACTACCAATTACTATGTCACTTGCTGCAAGCCCATCAGCCATATTATCTAAATAAGGCATTACTCTTTGGTAAGGTTTAAGTTCTATATCTTTTATAGTTTCTATAAATTCATCATAATAAACCTTTCCTGTTGCAAATATAAATGCAACATCTTCTTTTACCATATTTTCTATAACAAGTCTCATAGCATCGTTTATTTCTTCTGAACCACCACTACCTCCGTAGCATAGTACCATTTTTTTATCTTCACTAATACCTAAGTTCTTTCTCGCTATAAACTTTCTAGCATTTAATATTTCTTTTCTTACTGGATTACCTGTAAGAACTAACTTGTCTTGGCTAGCTTCTGGGAATCTCTTATGTGAATCTTCAAAACTTGTAAGAACTTTTGTAGCAACTTTAGATAATATTTTATTTGTAACCCCTGGGAAAGAGTTTTGTTCATGAACTATAGTTACTTTTTTGCTCATAGCTGCATTAAATAAAACTGGTCCACTTACATATCCTCCAGTACCGATTACGATATCTGGTTTATATTTTTTTACGATTCTTCTAGATTGTTCTAAACCTTTACATAGTTTAAATACTCTCTTTATATTGTCTAAATCTATTTTTCTTTTAAAACCTTGAACTGTGACTGTTTTTAATTCAAAACCTGCTTTTGGAACTATTTCAGATTCTATACCATTTTTAGTCCCAACAAATAAAATTTCACAATCAGGATTATGTTCTTTTATTTTATTTGCTATAGCTATAGCTGGGTACACATGGCCTCCAGTACCGCCACCGGCTAATAATACCTTCACTTCATCATCTCCTGTTAATTAATCTTTACTTTCTTTGAGATGTTTAACACAATTCCAATTTCGCCCATCAACACCGTGAGTGAGGTTCCTCCATAGCTTATAAATGGGAGTGCAACCCCTGTAGCGGGCATAGAAGATGTCGCAACAGCTATATTAAAAGCTGCTTGTATTCCTATTTGAGCTCCAATTCCTATCACTACCATACATGCAAATATATCTTTTGATTTCATAGCTATCTTAACACATCTATATACTAGTATTACAAATAACATTATAACTAAAATACAACCTATAAGACCTAACTCTTCACCTATTATAGCGAAAATAAAGTCATTTTGAGGTTCTGGTATGTAAAAATATTTTTGTCTACTCTTACCAAGTCCAAGTCCAAAGAGACCACCAGACCCGATTGCATAAAGACTCTGTATAACTTGGTATCCACTTCCAAGAGGATCTTGAAATGGATCTAAAAATGCTGTAAATCTTTTTAATCTATATGGTTCTGCTATGACTAAAACTCCAAATAATCCAATACCTGCAATTAACATAGTCATTACAAATCTCATATTCATTCCTGCTACAAACAACATAATAAATACAACTATTATTAAAGTACCAGCTGTAGACATATTAGGTTGTAACATTATTAATATAAAAAATATCGATGGAATTATTAAAATTGGTATAACACCTTTTGTCAAAGATTTTATATTTTCATATCTCTTTTCTATAACTTTTGCCGTAATTACTATCGTTACAAATTTTGCTATATCAGACGGTTGAAAAGTAGCTCCTCCTACTCCAAGCCATCTTTTAGCACCGTTAGCTTCTATACCTAATGGTGTCAAAACTAACGCCAAACATATAACAGTAAATATACAAAGTGGCAATGAATTCTTCTTCCAAAAATTATAATCTATATTAGACATAAACATCATTCCCACAAACCCTAGCACTGCATATATTATATCCCTTTTTAAAAAGAAATAGCCATCATGGTGTTTAAATGATGCTTGAACGTAACTAGCACTAAACACCATGACTATACCAAATAATACTAAGGCTATTGTTGTATAAAAAATTACTAAATCAAACTCCGTCTTCATCCCCTTTGTAATTTGCTTTTTAACTTTCAAACTTTCATTAGGCATATGAATGACTACCACCCTCCTCATCGCTATTAGCTTCGAAGGAAGAGGTTTAAATTATAAATTGTTTACATTATCTTTGAAGTCTCGTCCTCTCACTTCAAAGCTTGTGTACATATCCCAACTTGCACATGCTGGTGAAAGTAAGACCACATCTCCTTCATTTGCAAGTTGAGCAGAAGTTTCTACTGCTTCTTTCATATTTTTTACTATTTTTATAGTTTTAAATCCTTTAGCTTTTGCACAAGCCTCTATTTTTGGTGCAGTTTCACCTAATAATACTAAAGCTTTTACATTTTGTTTTGCAATATCTAAAAGTTCATCATAAGTACTATCTTTGTCATATCCTCCAGCTATTAATACAATCGGCTTTTTATAAGAAGTTACTGCTTTAATAGTTGAATCTGGATTAGTACCTTTTGAGTCATTTACGTACATAACTCCATCTACAGTTTTTACATATTCTAGTCTATGTTCTACTGCTTTAAAAGTTTTTAATACTTCTCTTATTACATCTATATCTATACCTGAAACATATGCACCTAAAGTCGCTGCCATACAATTTTCTAAGTTATGTCCTCCAGGTAAGCTAAGTTCATCTTCATGAAGAAGTACTATTTCTTTATCTATATTTATTACTATATTTCCTTCATCGTTTACATATACTCCTCTCACACCTTGGTTTTTTCTTGAGAAGTATAAAACTTGAGAGTTACATTTACTTGCTAAAGCTCTAACAGCTTCATCATCGTAATTTAATATTGTAAAATCATTTTCGTCTTGATTTTTAAATATATTAGCTTTTGCCATTATATAATTTTCCATCGTATGGTGTCTATTTAAATGGTCTGGTGAAAGATTAAGTATCATACTTACTTTCGGTTTAAAATCTACTATACTTTCTAATTGGAAGCTACTAAGTTCTGTAATTAAGAAAGATTTTTCATCAGCTATACCAACAGTTTCTATAACTGGTTTTCCGATATTTCCAACCACATATGTGTCACATTTAGCTGCTTTAAATATTTCTCCTACTAAAGATGTAGTAGTTGTCTTTCCATTTGTACCTGTTATACCTATAAAAGTAGGATTATTTGACAGTTCATATGCTAATTCTACTTCACCAACCACTTTTATATTACTAGAATATAATTTTTGTATGAATGGTAAGTCAAGAGGTACTCCAGGAGATACTACTGCTAAATCTATATGATCTACTTCTTCTGGATGGTATCCAAGTATATAAGTTGCATTTTTTATATCTTTTAATTCTTCTAATATATCTGCTAATTTTTCTTCAGTTTTTATATCATTTACTGTTATATTAGCTTCTAATTTATCTAATAATTTTATAGTTGATATACCAGTCTTTGCTAAACCTATAAGTAAAACATTCTTTCCTTTTAAATCCATTTTAATTTACCCCCATCACTTAAAATACTGCTAAAACACCTATCCAGCATAAAACTACAGTTGCAATCCAGAATATAAATACAACTCTTGTTTCTGGCCATCCACATTGTTCAAAGTGGTGGTGTAATGGCGCCATTTTAAATATTCTTTTTCCATGAGTTAATTTGAAATAAGTTACTTGTAACATAACAGATAAAGCTTCTGCTAAGTAGATAAATCCTACTATTACTATTAATAGTGGTGAATTAGTAAGAGTAGCAAATGCAACTACTGCTCCACCTAATGCCATTGAACCTGTATCTCCCATAAATACTTTTGCAGGATATGAGTTAAATCCTAAGAATCCTAAACAAGCACCTGCTGTTGCTGCAGCAAGTATAGCTACGTCAGAATTAGATATTGATACTGCAAATAGTATAAAGAAACATGATACTATTAAAGTAACACCTGATGCAAGCCCATCAAGTCCATCTGTTAAGTTTACTGCATTTACAGTTCCTATTATGAATATCATCATAAATGGTATATACCATATTCCTAAATTGATTATATGGTTTGTAAATGGTATAACAAGTTGTGTTGCGCTTGGTGATGCACTATATTGATAATATGCAATATATAAAGCAAGAGCAAACTGTAGTATTATCTTTTGATAAGCTTTAAGTCCTAGCGATCTTTTCATTTTTATTTTTATAAAGTCATCTAAAAATCCTACAAAACCAAATCCTACTATACAAATAAGCCCAACTATTAGTCCCTGACTTATTTTTGCTCTTGTAAGCCCTGTAATTAATATAGCTACTATCATCATAACACCACCCATTGTTGGTGTTCCGTTTTTTGCTAAGTGTGATTGAGGTCCTTCATCTCTAACCGTTTGACCAAATTTAAATCTAGCAAGCATTGGTATAAATATTGGTCCAAGTATTACTACTATTAAGAAACCAATCATTGCTGTATACGTAAGTTCTTTAATTCCTAACATTATTAAAACTCCTCTCCCTGTTGTTTCATCTTTTTTAATTAATTATTTTTCATTTGCGATTATTAACTTTTTTTATGCTAAATATTCCTATTTATACATTTTAATCTTAAAGTTTTGTGTGATGACTGTAAAAATTTTGGTTGTGATATTATGTTTCCAAGTTTAAAAACTTATTTATAATACTATCTACATCTCCAATCTTATTAATTATATACCAAATTGATTCATTTTTGAAGATATTTATAATATAAGTATCACGTCGTAACGATTTCATTTACTATATCTTAATAATCTTAAAAACGTCTAGAGTTTTATAATGTATTTGCTTGCTGTATATTTATTTATTATTGTTGTAGTATAGGGTTATACTTGAGCCTTCATTTACTTTTACCCCTGGTTTTGGAAACATATCTGTTACTATAGTTTTTCCATCCACTTCTATATCTGTGTCTAAATTTGATTCTAAGTTACTTTCTTCTAAGACCTTTGTAGCTTCTTTTATTGTTAAGTTTCTTACATCTGGAACTTTAACTTGTTTCTTTTCATTTTCTTTTTTCTCTTCTTCTGTATAAACTTTTTTAACTCCTAAATATTCTAAGCTTTGGCTCATTACTTCTTTTATAATAGGACCTGCTGTGGTTGACCCGAAAGCTACTACATCTGTAGGTTCATCTACTATTGCCAATACTACTATTTGAGGATCATCAACAGGGGCCACACTGACAAAAGAACATATATACTTACCTTGTGCATATTGTCCATCTATAACCTTTTGAGCTGTTCCTGTCTTTCCTCCTAGTCTATACCCTGGTAGATAAGCTATTTTACCTCCACCGTCAGTAACAACAGATTCCATAACCTTTAACATTTTTTGTGATGTTTCTTTTGAAACTACCTGTCTTACAGTTTTGGGCTCAACTTCTTTCGTAACATTACCTTCATTGTCTGTATATGCTTTGACTAGTCTCGGTTGCATTAATTTTCCGTCATTTGCTATTGAGGATACTGCTGTTATTAACTGAATAGGTGTTACTGATATTGATTGACCAAAAGAAATAGTTGCAAGTTCTACTGGACCTACATCTTTTTCTTTATATAATATACTGTTGGCCTCACCAACTAAATCTATACCAGTTTTACTTGTAAGTCCAAAAGCTTCTATGTAATCATATAATCTACTCACGCCAAGTCTTTTTCCTAACTCAACAAATACTGGGTTGCATGAGTTTTGAACTGCTTGTTCGAAAGTTTCACTTCCATGTGGTCTATAAGATCTCCAACATTTAATTTTTCTACCTTCTACAGTTACACTACCTGTACATGTGAATTTTTCATTAGGTTTGATTACATTTTCTTCGACAGATGATGTAGCTGTTACTAGTTTGAAAGTGGAACCTGGTTCATATGTATCACTTATAAGGGTATTTCTCCACATTTCATAATAGGCATTTATTTTTTTATCATCGTCATAACTATCTAATAACTCTTCAAAATATGGATATATAGCTTTTGTAGGTTGATTTGGATCATAATCTGGCTTTGATGCCATTGCTAAAACATCACCTGTTTTAGGGTCCATCGCTATTATTTTAACCCTCTTAGCATTATTTAATTCATATGCTCTTTGTGCTGCTTTTTCAGCATAACTTTGAATTACCTCATCTATTGTTAGAACAATACCATTACCTTGAACTGCTTCATAATATTGTTCAACACCTTGGTTTATTTCTCTACCAGATGCATCAGTACTTACAATTAATTTTCCATCTTCACCTTTTAATGCTTTATTATATTGAAGTTCTATTCCAGTTACACCTTCTCCATCTGATGATGTGTGACCTAATACATATGGTGCAAAATTTCCATATGGATAATATCTTTGTGGGTCTTCAGATATCCATATTCCCGGAATAGATGCATTTTGGATTTTATCTGCAACATCATCATCAACCCATCTTTGAATTCTAACTAGTGCTTGATTTGTCTTAGATAATAATTTCAATACTTCATCATAGTCTTTATCTTTTACAATTTCTGAAATCTTTTTAGCTGCTTCTTTTTTATCCTTTACTTCAACAGGTTTACACCAAATAGTGTATTTTGTGACGCTGACTGCCATCTCCTTCATATTTCTATCGTATATAGTTCCTCTCTTAGATTCGACTGGTATTTCTCTAGTTTGTTGTTCAGATGCTTTTGTGCTCAACCATTCCCCTTTAACAAGCTGTAAATAACATGTTCGGACTATTAATACTAAGAACAAGGAACATGCACAAACAAGGACTAATACTAGCCTTTTTTTGCTTCTGATTCTTATCTTCTTCATAATCATCCTCCTTTTTATAAGGTATAAAAATCATATTATTTAATCGTCCACGGAAATATATTTTTTTTGATATTCTGTAGGATAAATCATATTGAGTTTCTTGATAGCATCTTTTTCTATTTTGTTTGAATTTTGATTTACCCTTTTTTCTACTTCTAATGTTTGTAATTTATTTTGTTTTTCTTTTAAATCTTTTTCTAGATAATATATATCATATTTTAGACTAGAAGAAATTTGATATATACACAAATCTCCTATTCCAAATGCTACAATCAAAACAAGAACTAATATTCCGGATTTTCTCTTAAATATACCTCTTTTATTCTTATTCTTTTTCCTCTTCTTATATGCTTTAAAACTCTTTACTTTTTCGTTTTTTTCCTTCATATCACCGCCCCCTTAATTAAAATAAATTTAAGTAAATAACTTTCCAAAATTTATAACCCTATCATTAAAGAATTATTTATTTTAGATATATCTTCCTCTAAAAAAATTTCTCTAAAAACATACATATCTATTCAAATTTAGCTTTTTTTCAATATAATTTTTCTCTATATTTTTTATTTAAACAAAAAAATATGCCCTGTTAAATTTATTAACTGAGCATATTTTATAGCATATATGAAATTATAATTATTTATATATGTTTTACTCTAATTCAAAAGCACCAGTATATAATTGATAATACTTGCCGCCTTTTTCTATTAATTCATCATGGTTACCGCGTTCGATTATTCTTCCTTGTTCTAAAACCATTATAACGTCAGAGTTTTTGATAGTTGATAATCTATGTGCTATTACAAATACTGTTCTACCTTCCATCAATTTATCCATACCATCTTGAACTATTTTTTCTGTTCTAGTATCTATACTTGATGTAGCTTCATCTAGTATTAAAACTGGTGGGTTTGCTATTGCTGTTCTAGCTATTGATAAAAGCTGTCTTTGACCTTGAGATAAGTTACTTCCGTCTCCTGTTAACACTGTATTATATCCATCTTTTAGATGTTCTATAAATCCGTGAGCATTTGCAAGTTTAGCAGCGGCAATTACTTCCTCATCAGTTGCGTCTAATTTACCGTATCTGATATTTTCCATAACTGTTCCTGTAAACAAGTGCGTATCTTGAAGAACTATACCAAGTGATTTTCTTAAATCATCTTTTTTAATCTTACTTATGTTAATCCCATCATATCTGATTTTACCTTCTTGGATATCGTAGAATCTATTGATTAAGTTTGTTATTGTAGTTTTTCCAGCTCCTGTAGCTCCTACGAAGGCTACTTTTTGTCCTGGTTTTGCATACATGTTTATATCATGTAATACTATTTTATCGTCATTATAGCCGAAGTTAACATCTTCAAATACAACATCTCCAGTTAGTTTAGTATATGTTACAGTTCCTTCAGCTTTATGTGGATGTCTCCACGCCCAAGTTCCTGTGCGCTCTTTTACTGGTTTAAGTTTTCCATCTTCTTCTACAGCATTTACTAATGTAACATATCCGTCGTCTACTTCTGGTTTTTCGTCTATTAAGTTAAATATTCTCTCAGCACCAGCAAGAGCCATTATTATAGAGTTAAACTGTTGTGATACTTGAGCAACTGGCATATTGAAACTTCTTGTTAATTGTAAGAATGATGCTAATGCTCCTAATGTCAAGTTTCCTACTCCGCTTATTGCAAGTACAGCACCTATCGCCACTATTAAAACATAACTTATATTACCTATATTACCCATTATCGGCATAAGCATATTTGCAAAGCTGTTTGCATTGTCAGCACTGTTAAATAATGAGTCATTTAATTCATTAAATTTCTTTTTAGAATCTTCTTCATAACTGAATACTTTAACGACTTTTTGACCTTCCATCATTTCTTCAATATATCCATTAACTTTACCAATATCTCTTTGTTGGTTTCCAAAGAAGAATGCACTTTTAGATCCTAATCTTCTCATTACTTGATACATAACAAATACCATAATAACTATTAATATAGTAAGCAGTGGACTTAGTACTATCATAGAAACAAAAGTCCCTACTATAGTTATTATAGAAGAAATAAGTTGAGGTATACTTTGACTTATCATCTGTCTTAATGTATCTGTATCATTTGTATATATACTCATTATATCTCCGTGAGCATGTGTATCAAAATATTTTATTGGAAGTTTTTCCATATGTTCGAATAAATCATCACGGATATTTTTTAATGTTCCTTGAGATATATTAACCATAAGTCTACTATATACATATGTTGATATTACACCAGTATAGAAAATAGCAGACATTATAGCTAAAGCTGTTAATAATGCCTTAAAGCTTGGGTTATTGTGTCCTAATAGTGGAACTATATAATCATCTATTAATGTTTTTAAGAATAAGTTTGCTACAACTGAAACAATAGAACTAATAAATAATGTTATTAAAACTATAAAGAATAAGAATTTATAATCTCTGAATATATAGCTAATCATTCTTTTTAAAGTTTTCATAGGGTTATTTCCTGGAGCTTTTTTATTTCCTTTAGCGAATTCTTTACTCATTATCATCAGCTCCTTTCACTTGTGATTCATAAACTTCTCTATATATGGCGTTGTTTACTTTTAATTCATCATGTGTTCCAATAGCATCTATTTTACCGTCATCTAAAACTATTATTTTATCACTAGCTTCTATTGATGATATACGTTGAGCTATTATTATTTTAGTTGTAGATGCTATATCATTTTGAAGCGCTGCTCTAATTGTAGCATCTGTTTTTGTATCAACTGCACTTGTTGAATCATCTAAAATTAATATTTTTGGTTTTTTAAGTAATGCTCTAGCGATACAAAGTCTTTGCTTTTGACCACCAGATACATTTGCACCACCTTGTTCTATATAAGTATCATATCCATCTGGGAATGTTTGAATGAATTCATCTGCACATGCTTTTTTACATGCATCTACTAATTCTTCATCTGTTGCATTTTTATCTCCCCATCTTAGATTTTCTTTTATAGTACCTGAGAACAATACATTCTTTTGTAAAACCATAGAAACTTCATTTCTAAGAGTATCTATATCATAATCTCTAACATCTACTCCGCCGACTTTTATACTTCCTGAAGTAACATCATAAAGTCTTGGTATTAACTGAACTAATGTAGATTTTGCACTACCTGTTCCCCCTATAATACCTATTGTTTCACCAGATTTTATTTCTAAGTTTACATTTTCTAAGTTTAATTTATTTTTGTCATTAGCATAAGAGAAATCTACATTTTCAAATGATATAGATCCATCTTTTACTTCTTTTATAGGATTTTTAGGATTTTTTATAGTACTTTCCTCATCTAAAACTTCAAGTATTCTCTCTGCTGAAGATTTTGCCATAGTTATCATAACAAATACCATAGATAACATCATTAAACTCATAAGTATTTGTGTTGCATAAGTGAAGAAACTCATAAGTTGTCCTGTTGTCATAGTACTTGAAACTATCATTTTAGCTCCTAACCATGATAAAAGTAATATACATGTGTACATAGTAATTTGCATTACTGGTGCATTTAGCACTATTAGCTTTTCTGCAAAAATAAAGCTATTTTTTACATCTCCCGAAGCATTTTTGAATTTATTTATTTCAAAATCTTCTCTTACTGCTGATTTTACAGTTCTTATCCCTGTTAAGTTTTCTTGTACACTTGCATTTAATGCATCGTATTTTTTGAAAACAGCTGTGAATCTAGGGAATGCAAATTTTATTATAATCGCTAATATTAATCCTAAGAATACTACTGCACCTAAAAATACTAGTGATAATCTTGGATTAATTAAAATAGACATTACCATTGCAGATATAAGCATAATCGGTGCTCTAACAAGCATTCTCAAAATCATTTGATATGCATTTTGCACATTTGTTATATCTGTTGTAAGTCTTGTTACTAAACCTGCTGTTGAATATTTATCAATATTTTCAAAAGAAAAATCTTGTATATTTTCAAACATTGCACGTCTTAAATTTCTCGCATAACCTGCTGAAGCATTGGCAGCAAATTTTGCGCCTAATGCACCACAAGTAAGTGATAGCATAGCTACTACAAACATAAGTAGCCCTATTTTGGCTACATATCCCATATCGCTATTGTTTAGACCATTGTCTATGATCATTGCCATTAAAAGTGGTATTATAACTTCGCATATACATTCTAATACCATAAATATAGGCGTTATGATAGAATTCTTTTTGAATTCTCCAATATACGACGATAATTTTCGTATCATTTTATTCCTCCTCAATATATAAATTTTTATAATTAAATAAATTATTTAATTTTTAGATTAAAAAAAATCCTAAAAAATTTTATTTAAAATTGTTTAGAATTTTACACAGAAATTTAGATAATTGTTTTCTTTCATCTTCAGAAATACCCGTCAACATCTGTGCTTCTAATTGTTGAATATATAAATAAGCATCTTTTAATACTGCCCTACTTTTTTGAGTCATTTTTATAATTTTTGACCTTTTATCATTTAAATTTTGCTCTCTAATTATTAAATTTTTTTCCTCTAATCTATTTAAAATCCCTGTAACTGTTGGATTTTTTAATCTTAGTCCGGCTTCTAAATCTCTTTGAGTAACTATAGAGTCTTCATGCTTTTTTAAATATAAAAGCACATCCATTTGAGACTGAGTCAAATTATAATTTTGTAAATTCTTATTACAACGCGCTTCAAATGCTATGTGTATTTGTTTAAATAAAAACCCTAGCATTATTTTTTCTTCCATAATTTATTCTCCTTAATATATAGCTTGCTATATATTTTATTTACTTTTCTATTTTTTGTCAATATAGTTATTTTTATTTGTATTATTTTGTTTATTGATAAAAATACATCTTATACATAAAAATAGAGATTTATCTTTGATTTATAAATCTCTATTTTTATATTATAAAATTTATCTCATAGTTTATTTATTTTATTTCATCTTGTATACCTGGT
>CAMEPL010000011.1 GCA_945931665.1 uncultured Clostridium sp.
AAGACATGAAAGGAGTTATCATTATAGTTAATCTTCTATCTTTTTCACTTTCAAGTGTTCTAGATGCCATAACTGCTGGTACTGAACAACCATATCCCATTAAAAGTGGTATAAAAGATTTTCCTGATAAACCAAATTTTCTAAATAATCTATCCATAACGAAAGCAACTCTCGCCATATAACCACTATCTTCTAAGAATGACATTAATAAGAATAATACTAATATTTGTGGTAAGAATGATACTACTCCTCCTACCCCAGCAAGGATACCATCACCAACAAGTCCTGTTGCCCAATCAGCAGCACCCATACTTTCAATAGCACCCATTATAGTTTCTGTAAAAGGTCCATCCCAAAAATCAGTAACTATAGTTTGTAACCATACACCTATACCTAAAGGTCCTTCGCCAAATGTTATAGAGAATAATGCATACATGATTACTAAAAAGGCTGGTATAGCTACAATTCTATTTGTAAGTACTTTATCTATCTTGTCTGACGTTGTTTCTTTTCTTTGACCATTTGCCTTAAGTGGTTTACTAACTGTTTTATTTACTACATCTGATATAAACTTATATCTTTGGTCTGCTATTTCAGCTTCTGTATCACCATTAAAGTCATTGTTTGCTTTATCTACTATTGAACTTATTTTTGATTTTGTATTTCCTGGTAACTTTTCAATTACTATTTCATCTTCTTCAAGTATTTTAATTGCATGCCACATATCAGAAGAATTTGATTTTTGATTTTGATTATTATTATCACTAAGTACTCCCACTATCTGTGTGATATAGTTGTTGACTTGTGGTGAAAATACTTCTAAGTTATTATCTTGTACTTTTGATGAAGCTATCTTTTGTGCAGCTTCCATCAGTTCATTTATACCTTTACCGCTTCTAGCTACTATTGGGATTACTGGAACTCCTAATATTTTTGAAAGTTTTTTAACATCTATTTTTGTTCCTGATGCTTCAACTTCATCCATCATATTTAAAGCAATTACAGTAGGTATTTTAGTTTCTAGTACTTGTAAAGTTAAATATAAGTTTCTTTCTATATTAGTACCATCTACTATGTCTATTAAAACGTCTGGATTTTCATCTACTATGTAGTCTCTTGCTACAATTTCTTCTGCTGAATATGGAGATAAAGAATATATACCTGGTAAGTCTACAATCTCTATTTCCTTATTTTTTTTATATTTCCCTGTTTTTTGTTCAACTGTAACACCTGGCCAGTTACCAACATGTTGTTTTGAGCCAGTTATATCGTTGAATAATGTTGTTTTCCCACAGTTTGGATTACCTGCAAGTGCAATTCTTATACTCATTTCGTATCTCCTCTAAATATTCTTATATTTTACCCCAATTACGTCCTATCTTTAAATTATATAAATGCTATATTTTATATTTATTTTGTATGATTTAGAACTATTTTAAATTTATATGTTCTGCCTCATCTTTTCTTAAACTTAATTCATATCCCCTTAAGTTTACTTCTATTGGATCTCCTAAAGGTGCTACTTTTACTACTTCTACATCTACACCAGGAGTTATTCCCATATCCATTAATCTTTTTCTTACTGGTCCCTTTTTACCAAGGTTAAGAACAACACCTTTTTGCCCCGGCTTTAAATCTTTTAATGTCTTACTCATAAATATATCCTCCCAATTAAATTACTACTATTGAACTATTATTTTATTTGCCATACCTTTATTTAAAGCAATTTTAGATCCTTTTATCATCAATATTAATCCACTATTGTTTTCTGAAATTACTTCTATTCTTTCTCCCGTTATAAATCCTAAATTTTGTAGGTGTCTTTTTACGCTTTCTTTAGCACGTATTTCTTTAATTATTTTTTGTTCACCTATATTTACCATAGTTAATGACATAACCTACACACCCTTTCTTTTTTTATTTTAAAGTGATGAATCCTTGATAGTTGTTAAAATCATTCTTTAACGATATCAATTATCATTTATATTTATATATTAGACCTTTTTGTTATATTTGTCAATAACGAATGATAATAATTCTTATTTTAAAGCCATTAACTTTATATATTAAAGTTGTAATTCTAGAATAAAATTTAACTTTATTTTTGATACTATATATAGGAGGAGAATGCTATGTTTCAAAGGAAATTAATCAAATTCTGTTCACCTACATTAGCTGGTTTTAAATCTGGAAGTTTATTTAAATTTAAAGATAATATTTTACTCTCAACAGATATAATATTAGCCCAATATAATAATAAATATAACGATAGAGACCTATTCTTCTTTAATGTATTAAAAAGAAAGAATTATTCTCTAATCTATGTATATAGACCCTCACTCCTCATTAAAGACTTGTCTAATGTTGATGTATGCACTTTTTTAAAATCATATGGATATAAATTAGACAACTTAGATAATGATTTAAATCATCTCAAACATCGTTTTGAAATTTTTCAAAAAACACCTCATGAAGTAGGACTCTTTTTGGGGTATCCTTTTTGCGATGTAAAAGGTTTTATTGATAACAACGGTAAAAACTATGAATATTGTGGTTGTTGGAAGGTATACGATAATAAAGAGCGTACTATAATGTACTTTAATAAGTGTAAATATTATACAAATTTATACTGTAAGTTATTTGATCTAGGTATACCATTAGATAAATTGATTCAAAAAAATAACCTGTAGATATAGAGTAGCTCTATCTCTACGGGTTATTGATTTTTTTGCTTTTTAAATCTAAAAAGTATTCTTTCTAAAATTCCTGCTTTTGATTCATATGGTTTATTGATAATATTATCATCATATTCATTAAATTCTATTTGCTTGTATACTTTTAAATCTTCAATAAATTGTGATACACATTCTCCTATAGCATCACTATCTAAACATTCTGAAGTTAAATATACACAAAAATCTTCTGGTTTTATCTCTTTATAATCGATATTTTCTAATAGGGCTCTTATTTTTCGTGTATCTATATTTTTATCATCATATTTTATTACTACTTTATTCGGCATTATTTGAAATGATATAATATATATTTTTTTGCAATCCTTATATACAAAACATGGATACTCCCCTTCAAACCCATTCTGCTTTAATATAGGTATTATTTTATTTTGTATATAATCATTAATATCTATTGCAAATTTAGTATTTGGAGTTTTATATTTACACTCAAATTCTTTACATGAATTTTCTATAGCAATTGAAAAATCTGAGTAAATTCGGTAGATAGATTGATAATAATAACAGTGATTTTGATAATTCGATATATTCTTTTGGTCTTTTTTTGAATTATTATCATTTCTATTTCCCATAAGCTTTTTGGGATTATTTAAGTAATACTCTATTTTTTCTTTAATTGCTTGTGCTTCTTTAATCTTTCCTATATAAAACTCTATTACTTGCAATGCTTGTTGTAGTGCTTCTCTTTCTATATTTTCATCTTTATTTTTAAATAAATCCTCTGAATCTAGATAACTACTGTCATTATACTGTTCTTTTAATTGTAATAAATTTAAAATAATTATTAACACAGCGTTCTTAACTAAGTTTCTCTCTTTATAATTAAGCGCATTCTCACCAAATAATTTACGTTTCATCAATAAATTTTTTGCCTCTTTAACTGCTAATAAAACCCTGTAATTATCCTTATTCTCGTCCTCTGAAATCTTGATTTTACTATAATCCCAAAATTGAATATCGCAATCCATATCTTCACAAAATAAACTCACTTTATATCTCTCTTCTTTATTGTTTATATATAAAGTTAGTAGATATCCACTTTCATGTTTTTTAATATCTAATAATATTATTTCGCTTTGTCTTGTTATTTCTTCTAATACTTTGTCCCTATTTTGTTTTATATTTTTCAACTTTAACTTAATTTGTGCGAACTCGCCTAATTCTATATTAAATATTGATAAATTCTCATCTGTAGAAATATTTATAAAATAATTATAAGTATTTCCTATATTATTAATTATATCTTTATAATATTTATTCATAGGCACCTCCAAAATTAAAATTATATCTTCTACAAGAATTATAATAGATTTCTAGATTTTTATATATAAGATTTATAATAAATATTACTTTTTACCATAAAATAGAAAAATAACTTTAGGTTTAGCCTTTATTATTATATAATTGTATATACATAGTAAATATACTACAGGGGGAATACAATATGGAAAATGGATTAATGAATAGTCATATGATGGGATTTACTGATGTTAGGGGATTAAATATATTAGAAGATGCTATATCTAAATTTCCCGATGAAAATTACAGAAATATAGATATACAAAAAAGTTTAGATCAATATGATTTATTTAGAAAAGAAGCTAACTTTGATGAAATATACGGTGATTCAGATAGAACAATGGATTTAGGTGATAATAAAGTTCTACATATATTTGAGGGACGCAAATTTGAACTTGCTTTATTTGATTCAAATGATGTCGCTATAGCTGCCGCTACTATATTCGGTGGTGGTTTTAAAACTTATCTAGATGGAAAACAGATAGAAGAAATATTCGTAGTTCAAGCTATTGAACTTAAATAATTTAAGTATTATACTCTATTAATATACTTGATGATATATTTATATATGAAAGTTTTTAATAGAGTATAATTTTTTTAATTCAAAAATATATATTAAAGTTATCCATTTATAGGTAGCTTTATTTTTAACAAAAATGGCGAACCAAAAGGTTCGCCATTTATCTATTTATATAATTATCTATTCATAATTAAAATATCTAATTACAAATTTCTAGTTTAGACACAATCTAATTAACAAGTAATTCTTATTGGTCAGCTAATCTCTTATAGCTTTCTAATCTATCTTTAGCAGATTCTTCAGCCATAGCGAATAATTCTTCAGCTTGTTCTGGGAACTGTTTAGCTATAGAAGCATATCTTACTTGTCCCATTATGAAATCTCTGAAGCTTTCAGTTGGTTCTTTAGAATCTAATGTGAATGGATTCTTACCTTGTGCTTTAAGCTCTGGATTATGTCTGTATAAATGCCAGTATCCGCATTTAACTGCATCTGCTTCGTTTTGTACAGTTTTACCCATACCACATTTTAATCCGTGGTTGATACATGGAGCGTAGCATATGATTAGAGATGGTCCATCATAAGCTTCAGCTTCAACTATAGCTTTTAGGAATTGGTTATAATCAGCACCTATAGCAACTTGAGCAACATATACGTTACCATAAGACATAGCCATCATACCTAAATCTTTCTTTCTAGATCTCTTACCAGCAGCAGCGAATTTAGCCATTGCAGCAAGTGGAGTAGCTTTTGAAGATTGTCCACCAGTATTAGAGTAAACTTCTGTATCGAATACTAATACATTTACGTTTTCTCCTGAAGCTAATACATGGTCAACACCACCATAACCGATGTCATAAGCCCAACCGTCTCCACCAAGGATCCATTGAGATCTCTTAACTAGGTAGTCTTTTCTAGATTTTATACTTTCAACTAAAGCTTTAGCTTCTTCACTTTCTGGGTTAGCAGTTTCTAATAATTCAAGAACAGCTTTAGAAGCTTCTACAGAAGCAGCACTATCTTCTTTAGCATCTATCCAAGCATTTAATACTTTAGCACAGTCTTCACAACCGCAAACATCTATTAAAGCTTTCATATCGTCTTCTAATTTATTTCTCATTTGTTTAACTGCAAGTCTCATACCTAAACCATATTCAGCATTATCTTCGAATAAAGAGTTTGCCCAAGATGGACCTTTACCTTCATGGTTGCAAGTATATGGAGTTGAAGGAGCAGAACCACCCCAAATTGATGAACAACCAGTTGCATTAGCTATCATCATTCTATCTCCAAATAATTGAGTTACTAATTTGATGTATGCAGTTTCACCACATCCAGCACAAGCACCACTGAATTCCATAAGTGGTTGTCTAAATTGGCTACCTTTTACAGTGTTAGGTTTCATTAAGTCACCTTTTGGAGCAACTTTCTTAGTATCAACTGCAAATGCCCAATTTTCAACTTCTTTTTCTTGAGTTTCTAATGGTTCCATTACTAATGCTTTTTCTTTAGCTGGACAAACGTCAGCACAGTTTCCGCATCCAGTACAGTCCATTATACTTACTTGCATTCTATATTTTAATCCTTTTAATTCTTTACCTTTAGCATCAACAGCTACAAATGATTCTGGAGCTGCAGCTAATTCTTCTTCAGTTACAAGAACTGGTCTTATACATGCATGTGGACATATGAATGAACATCTATTACATTGTATACAGTTTTCTGGTTTCCATTCAGGAACATTAACTGCTATACCACGTTTTTCATATGCTGCTGTACCACATGGGAATGTACCATCTTCGTATCCTAAGAATGTAGATACTGGAAGGTCATTACCTTTTTGAGCAACCATAGGTCTTAATATATCTTTTATGAATGCTGGTTCTTCAACTTCTGGTTTTTCAGCATCAACAGCATCAGCCCAAGAAGCAGGAACATCAACTTTTACTAATGAATCTATACCAGCGTCAACAGCTTTGTAGTTCATGTTTACTATAGCTTCACCTTTTTTACCGTAAGCTTTAACTATAGATTCTTTTAAGTATTTAACAGCATCTTCTACTGGTATTATATCAGCTAGTTTGAAGAAAGCAGCTTGACATATCATGTTTATTCTGTTTCCTAAACCTATTTCTTGTCCTATTTTAACAGCATTTAATGTATAGAATTGTATATCATTTTTAGCTATATATTGTTTCATTTCAGCTGGTAAATTTTGTTCTAATCCTTCAGCGTCCCATATAGTATTTAATACGAAAGTTCCGCCTTTTCTAAGTCCTTTTAATAAATCATATTTATAAACATATGATTGGTTGTGACAAGCTATGTAATCAGCTTCATCTAATAAGTAAGTTGATCTTATTGGAGTATCACCAAATCTTAAGTGAGACATAGTTATACCACCAGATTTTTTAGAGTCATAATCGAAGTATGCTTGAGCATATTTGTCAGTATGGTCACCTATTATTTTTATAGCTTGTTTGTTAGCTCCAACAGTACCATCAGATCCTAATCCCCAGAATTTACATCTTACAGTTCCTTTTGAAGATATTTTTATTGGTTCTGCAGCTGGAAGTGAAGTATTAGTTACATCATCAACTATACCTATAGTAAATCCATCAGCTGGTTGATCTAAGTTTAAGTTTTCAAATACTGCATGTAAGTCAGTAGGTGTAGTATCTTTAGAACCTAATCCATATCTACCACCAACTATAACTGGAGCATTTTCAACACCTTTGTAGATGTTACATACATCTAAGTATAATGGTTCACCTAATGAACCTGGTTCTTTTGTTCTATCTAAAACTGCTATTTTTTCTACAGTTTTTGGCATTGCTGCTAAGAAATGTTTTTTAGAGAATGGTCTATAAAGGTGAACTTTAACAACCCCTAATTTTTCTCCCTTAGCATTTAAGTAATCTATTGTTTCTTCTAAAGCTTCTGTAACAGAACCCATAGCAACAACTACGTGTTTAGCATCTTCTGCACCATAGTAATCGAATAAACCATGTTTTCTTCCTGTTAATTCACTAACTTTAGCCATATTTTTTTCTACTATATCTACGATGTTTTCGTAGTATTTATTTGAAACTTCTCTTGTTTGGAAGTAAATATCAGGATTTTGAGCAGTACCACGAGTAACAGGGTGATTTGGAGATAATGCTTTATCTCTGAATGCTTGAACGGCATCCATATCTATTAATTGTGAATATTCTTCGTTGTCCATTAATTCAACTTTTTGTATTTCATGTGAAGTTCTGAATCCATCAAAGAAATGTAAGAATGGTAAAGAACCTTCTATAGCAGACATATGAGCTACTGGAGCTATATCAGCAACTTCTTGAACAGATCCTGAACATAATAAACATGCTCCTGTTTGTCTACATGCCATAACGTCTTGATGGTCTCCGAATATTGATAAAGCTTGAGATGCTATTGCACGAGCTGTAACGTGGAATACACCTGGTAATAATTCACCTGCAACTTTGTACATATTAGGTATCATTAATAATAACCCTTGAGATGCAGTAAATGTTGAAGTTAATGCACCTGCTTGTAATGAACCGTGGAACGCACCAGCAGCACCTGCTTCTGATTGCATTTCAACAACGTTAACTTGTTGTCCAAATATATTTTCTCTTCCTTGTGAAGCCCATTCGTCAACTAATTCAGCCATAGTTGATGAAGGAGTTATTGGATATATAGCAGCAACATCAGTAAATGCGTATGCAACGTGAGCAGCAGCTGTATTTCCATCTACAGTTTTCATAAATTTAGCCATTTTAGTACTTCCTCCTTATAAATAAGTAAATATTATTCTTAACATATAACTTGCTATCATAATATTGTTCTCTTTTTAACAAAGTGTTTATATTTAAACATTCCTTATTTAAAATTCTACATTTATTTTTAAATTCCTTTTAAAATATTAAATAAATTAAAAAGTTAAGTTTTTATTTAAAACTTTTATTTTTTTTATGTCATTTTCAATTTTTATTAATTAAAAAATAAAAGTTTTAACCATATTACTTTTTAGCACTAATTCTTTTGATAACCTAATTAACAAAAACACCCCGTTATTAAATTAGTTTTTTAACAAATCTATCCTAAAAATTAAATATGCTATTATGAGAATTTTACAGTTTTCGAATCATAACTATTTTTCCCTTATAAGGATATTTTATAATATGTATATTTTTATAAAAATAAATAAATATGTAATCAAGTATAATAATTTTTAAAAAATATACTCATTTTCTAATAATCCTTCAATAAATATATTCTAATAAATATAAACCTATTTGCAATTATTATGTTAGCACATCTAATATCTTTTTTAAAGTATTAATAGTTTTTTCTTTTTTTTTTTAGTATTTTCATTAATTAAGTTAAAAAAAAAAGAAGTGTATACTATATACATACACTTCTTATTACTTTTTTAATCATAAAATTTTATAAATAGATAAAATTATTTTATTAATTCTACTAAATCTCCGTTTTTAACGCCAGCTGCATTTCCTTCTTCTATGTCAACGTGCATTTCTAAAGCAAAATTAGCGTTAGCTCTAACTAATACGTTGTGGAAAGTTAATCCTCTTAATCCTTCAGTTTTAACACTTACTACATCTTTATCTTTAACACCGAATTTTTCAGCATCTTCAAGACTCATGTGTATATGTCTAGCTGCTACTATTATACCTTTTTCACATTCAACTTCACCTTTTGGTCCTACTAATTTGAATGCTGGAGTTCCTTCAACATCTCCTGATTGTCTAACTGGAACTGCTAAACCTAATCCTCTAGCGTCTGCTAAAGAAACTTCAACTTGAGATTCTGGTCTAACTGGTCCTAAAACTCTCATTGTTTGTTGACCTTTTGGTCCTACTACAGTAACTTTTTCTTCACATGCATATTGCCCTGGTTGAGATAATGGTTTGAAAGGAGTTAATTTGTATCCTTCTCCGAATAATGCATCAACATCAGCTTGGCTTAAATGTACGTGTTTATTTGATAATGCTATTGGTAATTTCATAATAAAAACCTCCTAAAATATAGTTTAATTTTTAATAACCGCAATTAAATTATATCTAAAATTTATAAGAAAATCAATTATTATAATATATTCGTATATTGTATATTACATTTTTTCACTTTACTTATTAATATTTTTACATTTTTTAGCATTATTTTATTATGTAATTTATGTTATTTAGTTAATTTTTTTAATAAATCAAAATATCCGGGGAATGATATATTTATACAATTATCATCGTCAAGAATTACTCTTGAGTCACTAATTAAATTTGCTATAGAAAATGACATTGCTATTCTATGATCTTTAAATGTCTCTATACTCGCTCCATGAAGTTTAGTTTTACCTTTTATTATCATGCCATCTTCTAATTCCTCTATATCTGCTCCCATTTTCTTTAAATTATCTACAACAGTTTTTATTCTATTACTCTCTTTTACTTTTAACTCCTGTGCATCTTTTATTATAGTTGTGCCCTCAGCTTGTGTTGCCAAAATAGCAATAACTGGTATTTCATCTATTAATCTTGGAATTATAGTATTATCGATTGTTGTTGCAGTTAAGTCTTTAGAGTATTTAACAAGTAAATCCCCTACTTTTTCCCCGCCTACTATTCTTTCATCTATAATTTCTATATTTCCATTCATATTTTTAACGACGTCTATTATTCCAGTTCTAGTTTCATTTAATCCAACATTTTTAATTAAAACTTCAGAACCTTCACTAATTAAAGCTCCTACAATTATAAAAGCTGCAGAAGATATATCTCCAGGCACATAAATATCCTGATTAAATAATTCATCAACTGGATTTACAATTATATCTAGTCCATCTTCTCTTATATCTGCTCCAAATGCTTTTAACATTATCTCTGTATGATTTCTAGATTTAACCTTTTCGCGTATTATACTTTGTCCATCAGCATATAAACTAGCAAGTATAATTGCAGATTTAACTTGGGCAGAAGCCACTGGCATTTTGTAATCTATGCCCTGTAAATGTCCCCCTCTAACTATTATAGGAGTGAAATTTGCATCATCTTTTCCAGTTATATCACACCCCATCATTCTTAGTGGGTCTGTTACTCTTTTCATAGGTCTTTTCCCAATCGAAGCATCACCTATTAAAGTAGATTCAAAATCATTTCCTGCAAGTATACCCATAAGTAGTCTTATCGTTGTTCCTGAGTTTCCAACATCAAGTATATCATCTGGAGCTTTTAATCCTCTAAGTCCATTTCCTTTAATAAACACATCTTTTCCATCTATTTCTATATCTACTCCCATTTTTCTAAAGCATGCAACTGTACTTAAACAATCTTGTCCCATTAAGAAGTTACTTACTTTGTTATTTCCTTTTGATATAGCAGAAAACATTATTGATCTATGAGATATAGATTTATCCCCTATTAATTCAAAGCTTCCTCTAAGCATATTTGCACTCCTTTATTATTTCTAAAATTGTTTCATCATCTACATCATTAAATAAAGCTACTTTACCATGTTCAACTGGTAAAATCATATTTACTTTTGAAAAACTATTTTTCTTATCCGTCTTAATTATAGATAATACTTCTTGTTCACTTGGCCCCTCAAATCTTGTAGGTAAACTGAATTTCTCACATACCTGTAAAAATTTATTATAATACTCTTCATCTATTAAATTTCTTTTTAAAGAAAGTTTAAATGCCATGTTCATACCTATACTTACAGCTTCCCCATGAGCTATATGACAAAGTTTTTCCACTCCATGACCGAAAGTATGTCCAAAGTTAAGGATTTTTCTAAGTCCTCCTTCTTTTTCATCAACCTCTACAACATGTGCTTTAATTTTTGCACATTTTTTCACTATATGTTTTAATACTGAATCTCTTCTATCTAATATATCATCACTGTTTTCTAATAAATAATTTATAAATTCATAATCATATATAAATCCATATTTAACAACTTCACTCATACCATTTCTAAATTCATCATCTGGCAAAGTTCTAAGTGATGATACGTTTATAAAAGTAAATTTAGGTTGATAAAATGCCCCTATTACATTTTTATAACTTCCTAGATTTATACCCGTTTTACCGCCAATAGATGAATCTACTTGAGCTAAAAGTGTTGTTGGAACTTGTATAAAGTCTATCCCTCTCATATATGAAGCGGCAACATATCCTGATAAATCACCTATAACACCGCCACCAACTGCAATTATAAGAGATTTTCTAGTAAGTCCTGCTTTTAATGAATGTTCTAGTATTTTTTGAAAAGTATCTAGACATTTTGAATCCTCACCTGCTGGAACTATATATTCACTTACAAATTTGGCTCCTAATGAGTCTATAAATTTATTTAATTGTACTTTGTATACATTTTCATCAGAAATTACTAGAACCATATCGTATATTTCATTTATATTTTTATCTATAGTGCCATTTATCTCATTTAAAGCTTTATTGAAACCTCTATAGTTTTCATCAATAAAAATACTGCATATTTTGTTTTCTATTTTTTCCATCCTCTTTCACCCAACCTTTGAACATATGAATTATAATTTCTTTTTATATCTTCTAAACTACTTCCGCCTATTGTTTCTAGGAAGAATTGACATATAACAAAAGCAACTACATTTTCACAAACAACACTACAAGCTGGAACTGCACAAGTATCTGAGCGCTCTACTGTAGCTTCATATCTTTCTAATGTATTTATATTTATTGAGTTAAGAGGTTTGTATAATGTCGGAATAGGTTTCATTGCACATCTTATTACAATTTCTTCTCCTGTTGTCATTCCACCTTCTATACCGCCTAATCTATTTGTAACTCTCTTTATTCCATCTTTTTCATTGTAGATTATTTCATCCATTACTTTAGAGCCTGGAAGTCTTGCAACATCAAATCCTATACCGAATTCAACCCCTTTAATAGCTTGAGTTCCCATCAAATGCATAGCTAAGACACCGTCGATTTTTCTATCGAATTGAGTATATGATCCAAGTCCTGGAATTAAATTTTTGACTCTAATTTCTACAACTCCACCAATTGTATCTCTTTCATTTTTAATCTCATCTATCTGTGCAATCATCTTAGCTTCCATTTCTTTGTTTGCACATCTAACTTGTGAATTATCCACATTATTTTTTATGTAATCAAAATCGTATACATTTTCATCCTTCACATTACCAATTTGTATAACATGAGAGACAAAATCTATGTCGAAATTTTTTAATACTTGCTTACAAATTGCACCTACTGCTACTCTACTCGCTGTTTCTCTTGCTGATGATCTTTCTAATACATTTCTTGCATCATCAAAATCGTATTTTAAACAACCTACTAAATCTGCATGCCCTGGCCTTACATTGTCTACTTTTCTATTTTCTAAATCTACCTCATCCATAGGTGCCATATATTCAGTCCAATTTTGATAATCTTTATTTTTCACCTCAATTGATACTGGTCCCCCTAATGTTTTTCGGCCTCTAACACCACCAAGAATATTAACTTTATCACTTTCAATTTTCATTCTGCCACCACGTCCATAACCACATTGACGTTTTTTAAGTTCTGCATTAATTTCATCAAAATTTAATTCTACATTTGATGGCAATCCATCAATTATAGATATTAGACTTTGACCATGTGATTCACCACTTGTCAAATACCTTAACATAATTCATCGCCCCTTACTTTACAGTATTAATTATTTTTTTTAATTCTTTTTATATATTCATCAACATCTCTGTTGAATCTAGCTTTAAAATCTTCATTTTCCATAAAAGGAACTTCATCTGCATTAGATAGGTATAAGTTGTAATCTAAGTCTGTATTTATAGATTTATAAAATATATCCATTACAATCTGCCCGCCTAAAAATTGATCTTTAAATTCAGGTTGCCCACCAATTGCAATATACATTCCTAGTCTAAATTTATCTCTATCTATAGATGGTTTTTTTAATATATATTTGCTAGCGAAAAATGCTTGAGTTCTATCTACTACAGTTTTTACTTTTGTAGATACACTTGAAAAATACATTGGGCTTACTGTTATTGTCCCTGTACTTTTATTAAACTCTTCATATATAGGTGTCATATCGTCTTTTATTCTGCAATATCCTGTCTTTTCACAAGCTCCACATGCAGTACAATATTCGATATTCATTTTATATATGTCTAAGACTTTGTAATTAATTTGGTTCTCTTCAAGTTTCTTTACTATCTCTTTTATAATAGAGCTACAATTTTTATTTTTACGAGGACTTCCATTAATTATTAATACCTTATCATTTATCCCCATATGAATCCTCCTATTTTAATATAAAATCTATTGCTTTATTTTCATATTATTTATTATATCACTTAATACGAATTTCTTTATATTATTTATTACTTAAACATACCACTAGTATATCATCATCGAAATTATGTTTAGGAACGAATTGTCCTAATTCTTTCTTTAATTCATTTATAAAATCATCTTTTTTTAACTTATAATTTTTAAGTAAAAATGATTCAAATCTATCTATACCAAATTCTTCTTTATATTTATTTTTTATTTCAATTATTCCATCAGTATACATACAAATCATCGAGCTATCTTTTATAGATATTGTACTTTGCTCATAATTTATATCCTCTAAAACACCTAATGGAACATTCTTTTTACATAAAGTACCTTCAGTACACTGTTTCTTACCTAAATTATCTATTATTATCGGACAATAGTGACCTGCATTAGAAATATCTAGTGTATTCTTTTTACTATCTATAATTCCCACTATACATGTTGTAAAAACGTCCATCTTATCAAATTCATCATATAAAATTTGATTTAATTTATTCATAATATCCGCTGCTGTCTGATAATTATAACATAAAGTTTTAAAACATCCTTTTATCATTGCAACAATATAGTTTGATACTATACCATGACCCATAACATCGGCAATTATATACGCCACCTTATTTTCATTTATAACTTGTGCATGATAGAAGTCACCACCTATAACAGTCGCTGGTTTATGATAAAAATATAAATCTTTATCATTATCTAGATTCATTTCACTTTCATTCATTATAAGTTTTTGCTGTTTATTTAATATGTTTAATTCATTTGCAATTAATTTATGCTTTGTTTCCGATTGATTGTACTTATATAATTGCATGCCTAGTACAGCTTGTTTAGATATCAACTCTAATATATTAAAATCATCTTCAGTATATCCATTGCTATTATTTGAACATAATATGCATCCTAGTAACTTATTCCCGTCTTTTAATTTATAATACATATAATTTTTTTGTACTTCAGTTTCATCTGCATTCATAGATTTTGTATCATTTACATAATTTCCGTCTTCATCATATTCATTTATTTTAAGCAATATTTTTTGAAAATCTATTTTTTTCTTTTTTCTATTTTCCATATCACTAAAGATTTTATAATCATAATTTAAATCATCAATTACTATAAATGCTTCATCACTTTTAGTTAGCTTTTTGGCCTGACTATTTAATGAATCCATAAATTCATTTACATCGTTATTTATATGAAGTCTTGTTGTTATTTCATTTATATTACTTATAGATTCTCTAAGTTTATCTATTAACTCTTTTGTATGCTCATTATCAAAAGTAATCTCTATTGATAGTGATATAAGTGATACTACAGAAGATATAAACGTAATATCTAATTCTTCTAATGAATCCTCTTCTGTTAAAAAACAAGTCATAAATCCTATAACATTATAGTTTAGAAGTAGTGGAAATACTATCCTTCCCTTATAGCCTTCCATCTTAGCTAATTCCCTTTCATCAATTGCTTTTGGACTTTCAAATATATCCTCTATATATATAATTTTTTTGTGTTCAACTGCCTCGTGTATATATTGAGGGTAAGCTTCTTTAAAATCCAATTTAGTTCCAATTCTTTGATTTTGTGGAAATAACTTTGGTATGTAGTCTAAGGTAGCAGAGCATACTAAGTAAGCATGTTCAAAATTATTATCGTAAAATAAGTTAATACACGCTTTAGTCGGCTCAACTACCTCCAACATTTTATCTACAATTTTGTCTTTTATTTCAAAAAAATTAGTGGATTGAGTTACCATTGCTGATATATCAACTAAATTTTTCATCAACTTTCTATACTTTTCCATCAAGCATCCTCCTTGATTTTTTATCTAATAAATTCCTTTAATTGTAGATAAATTTTATCACAATAATTATCATAATCCAAGTAATGTCACTTAATCTTATTAATATTTCAAATTAAATAATATTTTGTTTTTTTGTAATATTATAAATGTATTTGATATACTCTACGCATTACTTTTATAATTTAAATAAATATCTCTAATTGTTACACCTAAAACTATACAAAAACTTAAAATTATAATCCAATTAAAACGTGTAATTACTCCTATTAATGCTATTGATACCAAAAATGATATGTCTTTTTTTCCTTTTTGTCTTAAAATTTGTTCTCCATTTGTATTTATATTATTTTTTATGTTTTCTATTTCAAATACTACTTTTTTCTTTAAACTTCTTTTATAAAATAAATACATTATTTCTATTAATAATACCCCTATTCCAAAATATATATTTATTTTGGAAGCAACGTATAGTATGACTAAAGCTATCAAAATCTTAAATAATAAGAAAAGTGCTTTATCAATTTTTATAGAGATTCCTTGTACTTTTTTAAATTTATCATTAACTTCATACTCACCATTAGGTAGCTTACTCATTTTATTCTTGACTACTTCTGTGTAAAATAATTTCATTATACCATTTATCATAAAAATACCTCCTAATTTCTACTTATTAAAATATATATTAATGTGTTTTATATCAGTTATATCTCAACTTTTATTACCTTTTATTCATATTTTTGACTAAAAATCGATTTTTATACAAATATAAAATTGACAGAATCTTTAAATTTTTATATTTACATATATGTATAGCAATGTCTTTTTTTGTTAAAAATAAAAGTAATAAAATTATTATTCTAAACAATTTTCAATCCATATTTTGTTTTACAAATATCCAATAACAAATTCTAGAAAAGGAGGTTTTCTCACAACACCATGAGAATATAAATATTATGCAAATAGAAGAATTAGACTTAAACACACGAAATCAAATTTATAATACAACTAAAAGAGTAATCCGAAAATACCAAAAGGGAATTAGCTCAGGAAAATTGACAGCAGAAAAATTTGCCGACAATATATTTGCCAATAAAATACTCTTAGATATTTTAGATGAATCTATTATTAATCAAGCTGAATTTCAAAATTCATATATCAACTATATAAACTCCTTAATGCAAAATCAAAATGAAAATTTTAAAAATTATATGGAGTCTAAATATAATAAAAATACTATTAAATCAACTGTTTCATTACAAATACTATTAAAAAACATACTTAAAAATAGTGATTGCTCATTAAATATTCCTATCCAATATTTAAATAAAAAAGATATTGAAGCTATCATAAAATATATTCAAACTGATAAAATAGATATTGGTAATGAAAAAATATACAAATATGTAAATAAGCCTGTAAATCAGTCTAAAACACATTAAATTATTTTAAAATTTAAAAGAGCTGTTTTTATACTGTATTTTTACTTTTAGAAATTAAATCTAATCGAGGAAATACTATAAAAACAGCTCTTCTTTAGTTATATATTTTTTATTATCCTAATGCTTTTTCTAATTTTGATAGATATTTTATTGGATAATATTTTAACAGTTCTCTAAATTGTTCTGTTGTAAGACCTTCTGTTGTCGTATAAATACGTATTTTTTCGTCTACATCCGCATTTATAAAATCATTTTTTATTTTTTCAAAATCTGCTGCCATAATAATACACTCCTATGTCTAAAATTTAAATGATTATAATTTAATCACCTATAAGCAAATTTGATATCTTTATGCTAATTATAATTTCTTATATGCTATAAAAAATATCTCCTATTTATATTTACCTACAACAAAAAAAATATAAGTCTATAATACAAAAATATAATATCTTTTATATTGCAAAACTGCTTAAAATTAATAAAGCGGTAAGTACTCTCTACTTTTGAGTACTCACCGCTTCTATTTAACTAAAATATTGTTATTTTAAATTTATTTTCTACTATTATTGTTGTCCTTTACCTGCCATTTGTTGTTCTGCCATTTCTACTAATTTTTTAGTCATGTATCCACCAACATAACCATTTTGTCGAGCTGTTAAATTTCCTTTGTCAACTTGTTGATAATCAGCCATTCCTAATTCATTAGCTATTTCTAATTTCATTTGATTTAATGCTTGTTTAGCTTGTGGAACTACTGTTTTGTTATTATTATTGTTTGACATATTTAATACCTCTTTTCTAGTGATTTTTGTTTCTTGGTAGTATTATATGAGATATTTATTTTATAATACATGCAATTTGTGACAAAATTCTTAATAGTTGGCACCAAACCGCAAATATAATTTTTAATTTAAAATATAATAGATTAGATCATATCTTTAATTAACAATTTATACCTGCTAAATACGCAGTCGAAAACGCTATTTGAAGATTAAATCCTCCTGTATATGCATCTACATCTATTACTTCACCTGCAAAGAATAAGCCGGATACTAATTTAGATTCCATCGTGCTTGCATTGATTTCACTAGTTTTTACTCCACCAGAAGTTATTATAGCTTCTTCAATTGGTCTATAATTTTTAACTCTAAAAGTTATATTTTTTATAAGATGAACTAAATTCTTTCTCTCTTCTTTAGATATTTGATTTACCTTCAAATATGGATCTATTTTGCTTAATTTTACAATTGTAGGTATTAACTGTTTAGGCAATAAATCATTTAAAGAGTTCTCAAAGTTTTTATTCGAATACTTTTGGAAATCTTTTTGTATCCTTTTATCTAATTTTTCTTCATCTAAAGCCGGTTTTAAATCTAGTATTATTTTATAATTATCTTTAGCTAAATCACCCATACGACAGCTAGCAGATTTTATAATAGGTCCATCTAAACCATATTTAGTAAATTCCATCTCACCAAAATCATCATATATTTTTTTATTCTTACTATTATAAACTTCTATGCTTACATTTCTTAACGACAGTTTAGCCAAATCAGTAACATACTCCTCCATAACCTCTAGTCCTATAAGAGAAGGTTTTGGACTTATTATAGTATGTCCTAAATTTTTAGCGAATCTATATCCATCTCCAGTAGAACCTGTTTTTGGATAACTAACGCCTCCTGTTGCAACAATTACACTGTCACATTCTATTTCTCTTTTATCAGAAAGAACTACTTTTTTAACAGCTCCGTTTTCTGTTATTATCTTATCTACTTTGGAATTCAATAAAACTTCTACATTTTTATTGCTGTTCATTTGTTTTTCTAATGCTCTTACTACATCTACAGCCTTATCACTAACAGGAAAGACTCTCTTTCCTCTTTCTGTTTTAGTTTCAACACCTAAGTCATTAAACATATCTATTACTTGGTCATTTGTAAATGTATAAAAAGCACTGTACAAGAATTTACCGTTTGTTGGAACATTCTCTATTAGTTCCTCTATTTCGCAGTTATTAGTTATATTACATCTACCTTTACCTGTTATTAATAACTTTTGACCACATCTCTTTTGCTTTTCTAATACTGTTACTTTATATCCTCTGTCTCCAGCAACTTTTGCAGCCATCATACCACTTGCACCAGCGCCTATAATTACTACTCTTTTCAAAAAATCATCCTCTCAATATATTAAATTCCAATTTAATTTAAACCAAAGCGTTCAAACAGGAATGGTACTCCTGCTATTCCCCAAAACACAACTATAGTATATCTTATATAATCAGCTATTAATAATATATCTTCATTAGCATCTGGAAGTAATAATACTACTAAAGATTTTAATGCTACATATACAATACCCAAAGTGATTATTCCAACTATAAATCTAAGTATCTTTGTGCTTAATTTTGGTTTTAACTTGGCATTTGTAAAAATATTAGCCTTTTTCTTACTTTCTTCCGTACTGAAATCTATAAATTTATCTTCTACGATATATCCCAATACAAATCCTGTATATAAAGCGAAACTTTTCACTAATTCTTCTCCCGTGAAAAAGTACACGGCTACAGCAAATACAATTAGGATTAAAAATAATATGTAATAATTTTTATTTTGATCTACATAATCAAATAATTTCACAAAAACTATACTGACTAATATACCTAGAATCCATCCTGCTAGTACATCTTCTGGCCAATGAACCCCTAGGTACAGTCTAGAAATTCCTGCTCCTAATATCATTATAATTCCGACTAAAGCTACCCACCATTTTCTAAAGTACTCTATAATTGCAGTCCAAACTGTAGTTGCAGTTTGAGTATGTCCACTTGGGAATGAATAACCTGTAGCGGTTTCAGTTCTTAAAGATTGTAAATTTTCACTACCTATTGGTCTTGGTGATTTAAAAAAGTTTTTTAATGCAGAATTTATAGTTATACTTCCCGTAACAGCGAATAATAACCTTTGTCCACATTTTTTATCTATACACCAATACATTATCGCTGCAATTAATACAACTGCTACTTGTTCTGTGCATATTGTAAAAGCAGTAAATATAGTAGTTAAAATATCATTTCTCATACTTTGAAAAAATAAAAGTATATCCATATTCTCACCTTCCCTTTTTACTATCATCTATTTTACATAAAATTATTACATAAATATATATTTTGATTTTATATTTATTTAAAAATCCTTTAAATTATTTACCATTTGACATATATACATACATTTTACAAGAAAATCTTTTTTATCTAAAGGCATTTTAAATTAATTTTATTAAATATTAAAATAGACTGTAAAAATAAATTTTTATTTTTACAGTCTATAATTTCTACAAATTACAAATATTGTACAAATTCCTTTTAATCTTAAACGTCTTCAACTATACCTATATATGGTAAGTTTCTATATTTTTCAGCATAATCTATTCCGTATCCAACTATGAATTTATCTTCTATAACAAATCCTACATAGTCAACTGGTATATCAGCTTTTCTTCTTTCTGGTTTATCTAAAAGTGTACATATTTTTAAAGATTTTGGTCCTCTAGCATTTAATTCTCTTGTTAAGTTGCTTAAAGTTAATCCAGAATCTATTATATCTTCTACGATTAAGACATTTTTTCCTTTTATATCAACATCTAAATCTTTAAGTATTTTTACTGATCCTGAAGATTCCATTGCATTTCCATAACTAGAAACACTCATAAAGTCCATATTTACATCTAAATTTATATTTCTTATTAAATCAGCAACAAATACACTTGCTCCTTTAAGTATACCTACTACTAATAAATCTTGTCCTTCAAAATCTTTTTCTATTTGTTTACCTAATTCTGCTACCTTTGCTTTTATTTGTTCTTCAGTTAGCATTGTTTTTGTAATCTTAAACATTTTTATCCTCCTGCATATACATATGATTCTATTATATATTTTATTTTCAATTGTATCAATACAAATATTTTTTTTAATAAGATTAATAAATTTCATAAATCATTTATTTTTACTATTTTTATTAGTTAAAAATCATATTTTTGCATTATTTTCTTATTTTTTTAATATATATTTATTTTTATTTAAAAAAACAAATTCATTCATTTTTTTAGTTGTACCTTTCAAAAAAATATGGTTATATATATATTATTGATTATATTTTTATATATATTATACTTTAAAATAAGAAAATAATTTTTTTATATTATTTAAATATATTTTCTTATATTAACTTTGAGGGAGGATTTAAAATGAGTGTAAATCATGGTGCAAATTTATATGATTTATCAAGTAAATATGGATTTTCAAAAGATGAATTTATGGATTTCAGTTCTAATATAAATCCTTTTGGTACTTCAAATAAAGCAAAAGAATATGTAATTAACAATATAAATATGGTATCTATGTATCCAGACCCAGAGTATGTTAATTTAAAAAGAGCTATTTCTACATACTGCAATTGTCCAGATGAGAATATAGTTTTAGGAAGTGGAGCTACAGAGTTAATTTCATCATTTATAAAAACTATAAATCCGAGAAAAACTCTACTATTATCACCAGCATATTCTGAGTATGAACATGAGTTAAATAAAATAAATTGTGAAATTATAAAATTCTTCTCTAAAGAGGAAAATAATTTTGTAATAGATATAAAAGAATTAGTAAATTCCATAAATAAAGGTAGCTACGATTTAGTAATTATATGCAATCCAAATAATCCTACTGGATTTGCTTTTTCTAGAAATGAAATAGAATACTTATTACAAAATACAAATTGTTATGTTATGATTGATGAAACTTATGTTGAATTTACCGATACAAATACTTATTCATGTACTAAATTAGTCGATACTTACAATAAACTTTTTGTAATTAGAGGAACCTCAAAATTCTTTTCAACTCCAGGAATTAGGCTTGGATATGGACTTATAGGTGACAAAAACATAAAAATTAAAATAAATGAAAATTTAGATTTATGGAATATAAACATAATCGCTGCTTCAATGGGTGAAATAATGTTTTTAGATAATATATTTATTTTTAAAACTGTTGATGCTATGCTTAGAGAAAGAGATTATTTAACTAGAGAGTTAAGTTCTATAAAAGATTTAACTGTTTATCCAAGTAAAGGTAACTTTATTCTATGCAAGATATCATCAGAAAAATTTACTGCTAAAGAACTTCGCGAAAAACTCCTTCCTAAAAAAATTATAATTAGGGATTGTGATTCCTTTGAAGGGCTTTCTGAATACTACTTTAGAGTATGTATTTTAAAACCAGAAGAAAATAAATTACTTATTAAAAATCTTGAAAATTTATTTAAATAAAAAAACTGCTTATTAAAAATAAGCAGTTTTTTTGTGGAATTATATTCATTGGGGATAGAAATATAACTCCATGGAATTTTAAAATTTTTTAAAATTACCATTTAAGTGGATATTTTAATTTTAGTTGATTTCATAATTAGTCTTAAGAAATTTTTCTAAGTGATTCTATTTCATAAAGCCACTTTTGAAAAAATTCCTTTTCTTTTCTCTCATTGTAGATTTTTTTAAGAGATTTTAATGATGCATCTCTAACTTCTTTACAAGTATCTTCTAAACCTTCTTTAATTTTAGAAAGTACTTCATCAATATCTACAAAATTGCCAAGTGCTGTATATGCTGCAGCTCTTATTTTATAATTTTCTGAGTTTGTACAAGCTATCAATTTCTCTACTAAAGCATCTTTTCTTTCAAATTGATTATTCATTATAATCCTCCTTTATTGATTAAAACTTATGCTCCCTAGATTTTAAATTCAATAACCCTTAACTATTTCTTTTATTTTATATTAAAATTATAGATAAAAAATATGAACTTAATATAAATTATCTATTGTGTTTTTCTTAATATAGCTTAACATTTCTTAATATTTTTCTACTCTTTTCGACTATATATCTTATAGTATTTATTTTTTACCTCCTTTAGACAAAATTTGGTATATAATAATTATTATAAGATTTATTTTTAATATTTAATTATATAAAGGGGGCACAAAATGCAATATAATTTTTCAAACAGATTTAAAAATTTAAAACCATCTCCTGCTGGAGATATATTAGCGACAATGGGGGATCCTACTTTAATTAAATTTTCAGGTGGAAATCCAGCGTCAGATTCTTTTCCAATTGATAAAATAACAGAATTTTCAAATGATATTCTTACTAATAAACCATTATCTGTCTTAGAATATGGATTAACTGAAGGATATCATCCTCTATTAGAAGAAGCCAAAAAATTCTTTAATAGAGATGGAAATGTTGTAAAAGATGACGATATGATTATCTGTACTTCTGGTAGTCAACAAATAGCTGATTGCTTAGCAAAAGTAATATGTAATGAAGGTGATACTGTTTTAACTGAAGACCCTTCTTTTCTTGGAGTACTTGATTCAATAAGAAGTAATGGCGCAAATTTAGTCGGTGTCAAAATGGAAGACGATGGAATAGATTTAGCTGATTTAGAAGAAAAACTTCAAATAAAACCAACACCTAAATTCATCTACGTTATACCTAATTTTCAAAATCCAACTGGCATAACTATGTCACTTGAAAAACGTAAAGCTGTATATCAATTATGTAAAAAATATGGTGTATTAATACTTGAAGATAATCCCTATGGACAATTAAGATTTAGTGGAGAGCCTGTTCCTCCTATAAAATCATTTGATGAAGAAGGAATAGTTGTATATGCGGCTAGCTTTTCAAAAATAATAGCACCTGGTATAAGAGTTGCTTGTGCAATTGGTAAACCAGAAATTATAGGAGCACTAAAAAAAGTCAAATTTTTAAATGATGTACATAGTACTACTTGGAGCCAAGTTATCTGTGAAAGAATTCTAGCTACTTGTGATATGGATGCTCAAATAGAAAAATTAAAAGAAATCTATGGTGCTAAAAATAAAATTATGCAAGATGAAATGGCTAAAAACTTCCATCCTAGTGTAAAATATACTAAACCAGAAGGTGGCATGTTTGTTTGGGTTACATTACCTGACAATGTTGATATGATGAAATTTGTAGGTGAAGCTTTAGAAAATAAAGTCGCATTAGTACCAGGAACTGCTTTTTTAGCTGATACATCAATGCCTTGCCAAAGTTTTAGAATGAACTTCTCTACTCCATCTGTTGAAGATATAATAAAAGGAATAAGAATATTAGGCGAATTAACTTATAAGCACTGCAAATAATTATAATTAAAGCGAAGGAAATAACAAAATTAATTTCTTATCTCCTTCGCTTTTTACTTTTATATAATTGTTTGTAATTGTATTTTTTTAATAATTTCTTTTAATCTCAATTTTCATTGTTATATTGTTTTAAAAAAACATTATAGTCTTCTCTTGTAAAATTAAATGTTTTTATATAAGCAATTTTGCTCCCTACAAGCTTTTCGCCTGGTTTTGTATAATTATGATTTCCATAAGGCCACGCAACCCCAACTTCTATGCGTATTTTATCCACATTTTTATTAGTATATAATTTTTCTATTTTATTCATAACTTCTTCCGTTGCTTCTTCTTTAACTTGTTCATATATTTTTTCATCTGAAGCTGAATTTTTCCCATCATCTGAAAGATTTTTCTTAAGTGCTTTTTTATAATTTTCTAAAGAAGGTACTTTAACTAGATAAAAAATATATGTCCTATCTCTTTCATTTGATTTTTCATTTATGTGAACAATCCCTGTCCCTGTTGTTGAACTGTATTCCCCGAATACAGCATATATCGCATCTTTTTCACTACTATTATGTGAAAATTCTCTATATGAATTGTTACTACAACCACACATAAAAATAGCAATTAAATAAATCATTAAAAATAATTTTATTCTTTTCATAAAATTCCCCCGTTTAGCAACCTTACCGAAAAATCAACCCAATCTTTACCATTCCTAACATATATTATATCAATAAAATAGTATTTCGCACCTTATTTTTTGTAAGTTTACTAAATAATTTTAATATTCTATTTTGAATTTTTATTCTTCATCATCATGAATTTTCCATTTAACATTTTCTATTACTTTTGACTTTGGACTATTTTCAAATTCAATTTTATAAGTGTTAATCTCTTCATTTATTACCCCTATAGACCACATTAATATAAAAACATCATCTATAAACCCTAATCCACCCAATAAAATCTCAGGTATAAAATCAATACTAGACATAAAATAAAATATAGTTACCAAAAAGGTAAAGACTACTTTTATTTTTGAAAAAACATTCGCCTCTCTATCTTTAAAAAAGTCAGGAAGCATAAATAAATTCTTTATAAAAAATATCCCAAACCCCGCATTTTTAAATCTAACTAGAACAAGTTTAAACCAATCTAATAATCTATTTATCATATTTAAAAATTTATTATTCATAATATCTCTCCTTATTCTTTATTATATAAAAATAACAAATTTCATATTTTTTTTAAACACCATTTTAGTAAATTTAAAATTTCTTAAGATATTCTTTTAACTTATAAATAAATTATTTTTATAATAAAATAATTTATTATTGCAAGTATACAGTATATAAAGTTCCATTTTTTAGCTATTTGATATAAAATATAACTATATATTATATTTTTAGGGGGTAAGTTTATGTTAAGCAAAAATTTAGAAAATGCTATTAACAATCAAGTTACTTTTGAACTTTATTCTTCTTATACTTACTTAGCTATGGCTGCTTATTGTGAATCAATAGATTTAAGCGGTTTTGCTAATTTTTTTAGAGTTCAAGCAAAAGAAGAAATAGATCATGGTATGAAATTTTATGATTATGTATTCCAAAAAGGTGGCACTGTAATCCTTGGCCAAATAGATAAGCCAAAAGAAACTTATAATGATATCATCGAAGTATTTGAAACAGGCTTAGCTCATGAAGAATTAGTAACAAAAAAAATATACAATATAATGGATATTGCGGTTTCTGAAAAAGAACATGCAACTATTAGCTTCTTAAATTGGTTTGTTGATGAACAAGTTGAAGAAGAAGATAATTTCTCTACTTTATTGAAAAAAGTAAAAAGATGTGCAGATAATCCTCATGCATTATATATGTTAGATGATGAATTAGCACAAAGAGTTTATGTTGCTCCTGCAACTGCAGAATAAATAATATAAAAATAAAATTTTATAAATTACATAAAACTATTTAACTAAAAAAGGTGTGAATACAAAGTCATTTTTGCTCACACCTTTTATATATTTATATTAATTTTATACCAATCCTTTATTTTCTTCGCCTTTAGGTTTATTTTCTATTAGAAGTCCTAATTTTTTAGCGGCGAATTTTGTACTCGCTCCTTGTATAACCAAAGTTATAAGTATTGTCATAAATACTACTGATGATATAATTTCCTTTCCAGGAATATTCATTGATGTTACTATACCACAAAGAGCTGCAGGTATAACACCTGTTTCCCTTACCCACATCATAAAAAGTATCTCATTTTTCTTCCATTTTGCCTGTCTATCAATTAATGTACATGCTAAAACACATATAGGTCTTACAATAAACATAAAACATGCAACACTTATAACTGATGGTACAAAGTATTTTCCTACTACTTGTAAATCAACTTGACTACCTAAAATTATAAATATACACATTCTACAAATTGTACCTAATGTTTCTGCTACATGACAATCTGCATCGTAGGATTTCTGACTTAGCCATAATTTGAAGTTTTGTTTATTTCCTGTAACTATACCTACTATAAAGCATGACATATATCCACTTCCGCCAAGTGCTGTAGATAATTCATATGCTATTATTACAGATATTATAGATATTATAGGTGTGTAATCTTGGAATATTCCCCTTGGACTGTCATTTACTAATGCTAATAAAATAACTCCTGTAAGCAATCCTACTACTAAACCTATTACTATCATCAATACAAGTTCATATAAGTTCTCTTGTAATGAGAATTTTCCTGATAACATAATAGCTAGTACAGCTGAAGTTAAAATTGCACCTGTGGCATCATTAAAAGCAGACTCACTTATAACTGTCTGTGATACCTTTCTATTTATTTTAATTTGGTTAAAAATAGGTACTAATGTTGCTGGGTCAGTTGAAGCAATTATACTTCCTGCTAAAAGTGCTACCATTGCACTTGTTTTAAATGAAAAACCTATTACTTGTTGTATAAGAAATGCTGATATTAAAACTCCTACAGTTGAAAGTAGTAACACACTTATTTTTACATTTTTTAATACCTTTAAACTTATCTCTTTACCACCCATATATAATATAAAAGCTGATCCAAATGTAAGTATAAGTTGATTTTCGACTTGATATTGGCTAATATCAATAAATTTTAATACTGATGGACCAATAAAAATACCTGCTATTAAAAATAATACAACGTCAGGAATCTTCAAAATATCACTTAATTTACTACATATTATTCCTGTCATTGTAACTACTGCAAAAAGTATCAATAAATGATTACATGCAATTGTGTGTATAGATGATTCCATAATATCCATCTCCTTTAAGCTTAATTTATTTCTTTCCTATATATTTATCTTAGGCTTTTCATAGTAAAAATGCACTAGCTTTAACAATCCTTTAACATATTTAACCGTTTTTTTAAAATTAAATATAAAATACTATTAGATATTTTTTTAACATTCTACATAAAAATAGGAAGAAGTTACTGCATAAAATATAATAAATTCAATACAATAACTTCTTCCTATTCAGATTACAAATAATATTTATATGTATTTATATAATTCTATTATATATATATTACAAACAATTAGCTTACAAATGTAGTCCTTTTATCTATCTTAGTTTTTTCTTCTTTAAATGCTAATTTTAATAGTATCGGTGCAATAATAGTTGTTATTATTACTACTATTAATATAGGTGCGAAAATTACATTTGATATAATTCCTAATTTTACTCCTTTATTTGCTACTATAAGAGCGACTTCTCCCCTTGAAACCATACCTGCTCCAATTTGAAGAGATTCTTTATTTGAAAACTTAAATATTTTGGCACCTAATGCACATCCCCATAACTTTGATATAACTGCTACTATAGATAATACTATTGCAAATGCTACTATTATCATACTCATTTTTGGTAAAACTAATTTAAGACCTATACTAGCAAAGAATATCGGTGATAAAAATGCATATGATAAATCATCTACTGCAAACATAATTTTTTCTTTTTTAAGACCAACTGCTGATATAATAAGACCTGTTACAAACGCACCTGTTATATCTGCAACACCGAAGTACTCTTCAGATATATAAGCTAGTAATAAACATAAACCTATTACTGCTATTACTTGTCTTTTAAAGTTTTCTTTATCCATAAACCAATTTTTTAATATTTTATAAAGTACAAATGATACCGCTGCCATAAATACAAAGTATAATACTATTTTTAACAATATAATATTTACTTTCACAGAAGTATCAGCAAAACTTGAAACTAAAGACAATGCTATTATACCTAATATATCGTCAATTATAGCTGCACCTAATAATGCATTTCCTACATTTGAATTTAATTTACCCATTTCTCTAAGTGTTTCTACAGTTATACTAACTGATGTTGCAGTTAAGATTACACCTACAAATACACTTTCTAAAAATAAGTTACTATCTCCCATAATATCTTGCATTCCAAATTTACCAAATAAATAAGTTGTTCCTAATCCTAATATAAACGGAATTAATACACCTAAAACTGCTATTATAAAACATGCTTTCCCTTGTTTTTTTAATGCATCTATATCAGTTTCTAAACCGGCAATAAACATTAAGAATATTACCCCTATTTCTGATAATTGCATTATAAATTCACTTTCTACAACTAAATTTAATACACATGGACCAATTATAATCCCTGCTAATAATGCCCCAACTACTTGTGGTAGTTTAATTTTTCTAGATATCAATCCTAATAATTTAGTCGAAAATAAGATTAGTGATATCTCAAATAAAAAATGATACGAATTCATATTAAGATTCCTCTACTTTCATAATATTTAGTTTATAAAACTTTCCCTTCCCTAACGCAACTGATATTATACACCTATTGAAATAATATATCAAAAGAAAATTTCAATCTTTTCCCAATTTTTCAAAGGAAAACATTTATTCTAAAGGCTTCATTAGTCTAATTTTTTCCATTTTTTATTGTGTAATAAATATATTTCTATAGAAAATTCACCTAAAATATAATAATGATTAAATTTATTTTCTAATCTAAAATAAAAAGACGTTTTAAAAAAACGTCTTTTTATATAGAAACTAATTATAAATATTTATCCTTTTTTATGTGATGCAACTATAGCGCCATATGCTATAGAATATAATTTTGATTCATGAGTATCTGATCTTGATACTAAAACTATTGGAGCTTTTGCACCCATTATTATACCTGCTGATTTTGCACCTGCAGCATATGTAAATGCCTTGCCTATTCCGTTTCCAACTTCAATTGTCGGCATCAATATTATATCTACATCTCCACCAACTTGTGTTTTAAACTTCTTAACTTCACATGCTTCTTTTGATACCGCCAAATCAAATGCAAGAGGACCTTCAACAATTACATTGTCTCCAAATTCGCCATTTTTACCTGCTTCTTCTAATTGTTTTGCATCGATAGTTGCTTTCATCTTAGGATTTACCTTTTCTTTCGCTGCTAAAGCTGCCACTTTTATAGCTTTTAGTCCCAATGGCTCTGTAGCTTTTATAGCATTTTTTAATATTTTTACTTTTTGTTCATAATCAGGGGCAATATTCATACCTCCATCAGTTGTTACTAATAATTTATGATAAAAATTCACTTCATAAATCATAACGTGGCTAAGCAAACTGTCTGTTCTAAGTCCCCATTCTTTATTTAAAACTGCTTTTAAAATTACAGATGTATCTAAAAGTCCTTTCATAACAAAGTCGGCTTCTTTGGAAGAAACCAATTTTACAGCTACTTCTGCACATTCTTCTATAGTTTCTTTATTTATTATTTTTATTCCATCTAAATCAAAGTTTATTTCTTTTGATATATTTCTTATTTCATCTTCATGACCCACTAATATCGGTATTATTATTCCCATTTCAGTAGCGCTTTTTATTGCAAGTAATACTTCCTCATCATGCGCAGCCGCAACTGATAAGATTACTTTTTCACTGCCCTTTAAAACATCTAACATTTCATCTAATTTTTTAATCATACAATCTACTCCTTACTGGTATTTGAATTTCTGAAACCATTTCACTCTCACAAGTTATTAAACTAGGATCTACTAATTGTATCTCTATTGAATCATCGATTATTTCATAATTATTTTTTATGATATATTCATCCAACTTTTTATAATATTTGGGGGCATCTTTGTGGTATCCATTATATCTAATAGATAAATATTTTGATTTTGGAAATACTTTTACTAGATTTTTCTCATACTGTCCTTCTTCAACTATGACAAATGCACGATTATATTCGGTATATATCTTATTTTTTAAGTTATCCTTTGAAACCGATATCCCTACATCTCCATAAGTTAAGCTTACCTTATATTCAGATACTTTTGCTAATTTTCTAACTAATAATTCAACATCTTTATACGATATGTTTTCTTTGTATTCAATTACACACCTTTGTTCAAAGTCAATTTCTCTTATCTGGTCTAAAAAATCTAATTGTATTGCATCTTGTATCTGAAATATCTTTTTATTTATTTTTTGTTGAATTAGCTTTAATTCATTTATTTTTTCTTCTATAATCTTATTTTGATATTCTAAAGAATCCACTATACTACTTAAATTTAATGTATTTAAGTGATATTTTATTTTATTCAAAGTAAGCCCTAATTCCTTTAAGTACTGTATTGTCTCTAGACATTCAAATTGATCTATTGAATAATATCTGTATTTATTGTGTTCATCTACATAACTTGGCTTAAATAAGTCAATTTCATCGTAATATCGAAGTGTCTTACTATTTATATTAAATAATTTTGAAATCTCTCCAATAGTAAAAAATTCTTTCATATATCACACGCCCCTAAAATTATACATTACTCTTCTTTATAAATTCTAGCCTCTTCTTCCCCTCTTAAAACTCTAAGTCCTCCAAATGCAAGGGCTTCTAATTCATTTTCTCCAGGTAGTATTTCAACAGGAGCAATAAATTGAACTCTTTTTTTAATACTCTCTGTCATATATTTAGAATAAGCTATTCCCCCTGTTATAATTATAGCATCAACAACTCCATTTACAACAGTTGCTAATTCTCCTATTGACTTAGCTATTTGCAGCGCCATTGCATCATATATTAATTTTGCATATTCATCTCCATCGTTTATTTTAGCTTCAACTTCTCTAGCATCAAAAGTGTTCATATATGAATATATTCCACCTTCTCCTCTAACTCTTTTTTTCATCTCTTTATGAGTGTATTTCCCGCTATAACATAAATCTATCAAACTAGTTATAGGTAATCTACCTGCACGACTAGGTGAAAAAGGTCCCTCTTCATCAGATACAAAATCTATCATATGTCCCTTTTCATGTACATTTAAACTAATTCCACCACCTAAGTGCGCAACTATAAGGTTTAAATCTTTATATTCTTTATTATGCATTTTTGCATATTTAATAGCCATAGCTCTTGTATTTAAGGCATGAGTTAAACAGTGTCTATCCATTCCCTTTAGCCCTGAAGGTCGTGCTATATCAATACATTCGTCTACACAAACTGGGTCATATATATATGAATCTACTCCAATTTCATTTGCAAGCGAATAAGATATAACAGCCCCTAAATTTGATGCATGTTCTAAAGTTGGATTATTTCTAAGTCTATCTATCATTTCATCATTTATCTTATATGCTCCACTTTTTACAGGTGGAAGACCTCCACATCTTCCGACTATCGTATTTATACTTTTTAAGTCTATATTATTTTCATCTAATACATTGTGTATCTGTTCTTTTCTCATTTTATACTGATCTAATATATTATCAAATTTAGATATTTCAGCTGCATCATGCTCTATTGATTTTGTTAGTATTGGCTTTTCATCTTCATATACAGCAAACTTTGTAGATGTTGATCCTGGATTTATAACTAAAACTCTATAAGACATACCTCTTCCTCCCATTTATATAGATAAAAAGCTATTATAAGTCTTTTCTTATAACAGCTCTTTACCTTAAATAAATTTTTATAATATATTTTTTATTTAAATATAACTATTTAATTTTTATTATCTATTTAAATTAGATAAATTAACTTACTAATTCCATACCTTCATGTAAAGCTCTTATATTTATATCAATAAATTTCTCTTTTACATTGTCTTTTATAATTTGTTCCCAATCTATATCTTCTAAGTGCATACCTTTTATAACAGTACCTAGTAAAATTATATTCATAACTTTTTCATTTCCAAGTTCAGCTGCTTTATCAGCTGCATTTATAACTTTTGCATGTAATTCTTTTAATTTTTCGTCCACTTCTTCTACCTTATATTCAGCGCTACCTGTTATAGTTGCTACAGATTCCATCTTATAGTTATTAGCTACTATTGTTCCACCTTCTTTAAGATATTTTAAATATCTTAATGCTTCTACTTTTTCAAATGAAACTATCATATCTGCTCCACCAATTTCAATAACTGGAGAATATACTTTATCTTTTGAATATCTAATTTGAGATGAAACTGAGCCTCCTCTTTGACTCATACCGTGTATTTCACTCATTTTTACATCATATCCTGCTTCCATCAAGCCTATTGTCAATAATTTACTAGCTAAAATTGTCCCTTGACCACCTACACCAACTAACATTATGCTTTTAGTCATTTTATTTTTCCTCCTTTACTATAGCGTCCTTTGGACAAACTTGTAAACAAACCTCACAACCTAAACATTGGTTTTTATCTATTGAAGCTTTCTTAGTCTCTTTACTAACTGATATTGCGGGACATCCAGTTTTTGTACATTTTTTACATCCTACACATTTTTCTGTATCTACAACACATTTTTCTGTAAATACTCTTCCGAATTCATCTATATCTGCTTTTGAAAATCTCTTAAGAGCACATGGCCATCTAGTTATAATAACTGATGCTTCGTCTAAGTTAATTGCCCAATCTAGAGCATCTCTTACTTCATCTAATTTATTTGGATTTATAACTCTTACATTTTTCATTCCTAATGCTCTTACTACTTGTTCAATATTTATTGCTGTTGTATCTTCACCTTGTAGTGTAAATCCTGAACCTGGATTTTCTTGATGTCCTGTCATTCCTGTAATTCTATTGTCTAATATTATAGAAATTGAGTTTCCTTTATTGTAAATAACATCTATTAAACTATTTATTCCTGTGTGGAAGAATGTTGAATCTCCAAGCACACCTATTACTCTCTTTTCATTGCCTTCAACCATATTAAGTACTTTTTGGCATCCATGAGCTGAACTTAAACTTGCTCCCATACATACAACAAAGTCCATTGCGTTATATGGTGGTGCAAATCCCAATGTATAACATCCGATATCACCAGCTACCACAACATCTTTTCTCTTTCCTAATTCATAGAATAATCCTCTATGTGGACATCCTGCACAGAATGTAGGTGGTCTTGGTATCACCAAATCTGCTTCAACATCTTCATGTTTAAAATTATCTTTGAATATACTCTTTCTGATTACATCTGGTGTCATTTCACCATAAGCAGGAAGTACGTCTTTTCCTACACAATCAACACCTAATGATTTAACGTGTTCTTCTATAAACTTATCATTTTCTTCTACTATGTAGATTTTTTCTACTTTAGAAGCAAATTCTTTTATTTTTTCATCTGGCATTGGATTTGTAAATCCTAATTTTAAATAAGATGCATCATTACCAAATACTTCTTTTGCAAAATTGAAACACATACCTGATGATATAACTCCAACTTTTGCTCCTTCGTTTATTTCCATATAATTTAATTCTGTTTCATTAGAGAATTTGTATAATTCTTTTTCTCTTTCTTCTACATCTACTCTCAATAATCTAGCATTAGCTGGTACTGTAACTCTTTTTACTACTTTTTCATAAGGTTTTATACCTACTTCATTTCTTTCTTCACATTCAACTAATCCTTTTGAATGACAAAGTCTTGTAGTAAGTCTCATCATTACTAAAGTATTAAACTTTTCACTTATATCAAAAGCCTTTTTAATCATATCTTTTGCTTCTTGGCTTGTTGATGGTTCCAATAGTGGTACTTTTGATGATTTTGCATAATTTCTGTTATCTTGTTCATTTTGAGATGAGTGCATTCCTGGTTCGTCTGCAGTTATTACTACAAATCCTCCATTTATACCAGTATATGATATTGTGAATAATGGATCTGCAGCGACATTAAGTCCGACATGTTTCATAGATACTACTGTTCTAGCTCCAGCAAATGCTCCACCGGCCGCTGCTTCTAGTGCAACTTTTTCATTTGGAGCCCATTCTGCAACTATATCATCTTTATACAAAGCTATATTTTCTAATATTTCTGTACTAGGAGTTCCTGGATATGCAGACGCATACTTAACACCAGCTTCATAAGCTCCACGTGCTATCGCCTCATTACCTGTCATTAATTTTTTCATAACTAAATCCCCCTTAAATCATATCTTGCTTTTGTAATCGTTTTCCTAATTGTCATTTAAAATTATTTAATAAATATAAATCTAATTCCTCTTAATAAAATCATACAACATTCCAGTTATTGGAATGTCAATCGAAATTTAGTGTTTTTTATGCTTTCACTATAAAAAATTACTTTATTTAGCTTTTTTATTTATTTGTTTATTTTTGTTTGGAAAATATGGATATATTTTTTTATTTTGTAAAGCATTTATAGTTTTTTTTATATATAAGTTTTATATTTTTTAAATTATATTCAATTAAGATTTGTAAAAATAGATATCTAAATACAAATAAAGATGTTGCTATTTTACATATTTCATATATTTTTCAATAACAACATCTTTATTATATTAATTTATTACTTTTTTAGTTTTAATATAGTTCTTATTATATATTATTCTCCTTTTATATTTTAAGTTATTATATTCTATCTAATACTTCTTTTATTATAGCTGGTGCTTTTCTACATTTAGATTCTTCAACTGCGCAAACTGCAAATCTTAATCCCATTTTTAAAGGAACTAAATAAAGATTTTCTTTTGCTAGTTCTTCACAAGCCTTCATAGGGTTATCACATGGTATACTTGTAAAGAATCCATCTCTATATGGTAGAATGTCTAGTCCACATTCTTTAGCACCTTCAACAAAAGCCTTTGCTCTTACTAAAAGCATGTCTTTATATGAATTTTTTTCTGTTTCATATTCTTCATATTTTTTGCTATCAGCAACTATTTCTGATAATACAGTCATTGGTGCTCTATTACAATTTGACCAAGTAGCTCTACATGAGTGCATTAATGAATAATAAAACTCTTCTGCAACATCTTCATCTGAAGATATTCCTATTGCAGCACCCATTCTCATACCATATGCCGTAAATCCTTTTGACATACTAAATGCTACTATAGTAAGTATGTTATTTGGTAAATTTCCAAATTTCTTAAAGAATTTTCTACTTGCGTCATCATCTCTAACAAAATCTATATATGCAACATCTACAAGAAATACTATTTTCTTTGTAGTATCTTTAGCTGCCTCTTTAGCTAAATCTAATACTTTATCCCAATCTTCATCACTTAAACTATATCCAGTTGGATTATTTCCTGGTGAATTTATTATAGTAAATATTTTACCTTGTTTGTTTAAAATTTCTGTAAATTTTTCAGTAAAAGATGCTATATTAAATTTTCCATCTTCATCGAATAAGGCATAATTTTGTATACCTCTTTTTGTTTCTTCAGCTATTATTCCGTATGGAGACCAATACCAATCTGAAACTAATACATCTTCCCCTTCATCAGTATAGTTATACATAGCTAATTTTATAGCACCACTACCACCTGGTGATGCCACAACTCTAACATAGCCTTCTGGATCATTTCCTTTGAAACAAACCTTTTTTACTGCTTCTTGATATGCTGGTTGACCACCAATAGAAGCATATGCTGAAATTTCTTCATTAGGTAAACTTTTAAGTTGATCATATACTGTTTTCATGGCTATTAATTTCCCATTGTCATCCATCAAAGCCCCTATTGTTGCATTAATAACTTTGTCTTTACCACATTCCTTTTCAGCCACTTGAGCTCTTTCAGATAAACTAAATATTATGTCGTTTTCCTTTGGCCACTTTGCATGTTCTGCTACCATACTCATATAAATCACCCCTAATTTTTAAATAATTAAATTATATATTAATTTCTTACTTATATAATAATAAATTCCAGTTATAGGAATGTCAATAGTAAATAGATGATATTTTACGAAAATTCTCAAAATTATTTTTTACCATTTTATGTTTATTTATATCTAAAACTTATATATAATTTAAGTATAGTCTTAATTTGCTTAAGGGGGGATATGTATGGCAGCAGGATGTTCAATGGAAAGAGGAATACACGAAGAAGTCCTTTATAAACAAATAAAAGAGGTTGGATATTCTGATTCAGATTTACTAAAATTAATATCTGATAGAGAAAAAAAAGGGAATATTAATGATTTTGTTTATAGAGCTTACGTAAGATTAGCTAAAGAAAGAGGCTTAAGATAATTAAAAAAGGATCTGAATAAATCCATTTTATTTCAGGTCCTTTTCTTGTCTAAATTTCATTTTTAAGTTTTTAAAAAATCTTATCATTAAATATATTTCATAAGTCATTGCGACACAACAAATTAGTCTTGTTGTCATATCTGTAGTATGTAAGGCAAACCTAGTGAAATATAAAAATAAAATTAAATCTACTATAAATATAAGTACATCTAATATCAATTTTTTCATCTCCTAAACAAAAAGCCCTGATATAAACCAGAGCTTTCTATATTATTCCTAATAATATCAAATTTTAGTAGTTAAGTCAATATTACCTCTTATAGTATGGTTATAGTATGGTTCAAAACACTTTTTATCTTAATAAAAATATATTATTTTTTTATGTGCCATTTTTTATGTGATTGTTGTTTTTCACTACCCATAACTTCTGTTGAAAAACATTTTGGACATATTATCTTATCATGCTCATATTTTACAGTATAAGTATATCCGCATTTTGCACATCTAAATTTGCAAAACTTTGTTGTATAATTTCCATCCACAATTGAAATTATCTTGTTTTGAGTTAAGGCTATAGCTATTTTTTTTCTAGCACACTTTATTAGATTTTGAAAGGCTTCGCATGATATTGCCATTTTACTAGCGCAATCTTCTATAGTAAGTCCTTCTACATCTTTTAGACGTATTGCTTCTATTTCATCTACTCTTATTTCAACTTGATCAGGCTCACAGTCTTTTTTTCCCCAAGGAGTAAAGTAATTTCCATCTGGATAAAATTTAACCATTTTATACAAAAATTTAACCATTCTAAATTTTGTAGGTTTTATCATTATCAATCCCTCCTACATCATCCAGATTAAATTGTAAAAAATATTACTTACTACATTTTATAACATAAAAATAATTATATTCCTATAAAACTTTGCGATAGATATAATTTAGTTAATATGATTTATGAGTGAACAAATTAAATAGCGTTACTTACTTAATATATCTTCCAAGTTAGTAACGCTATATTTGAATAAAGTTTATACTCTAAAATAAATATATTTCTTTTATTTTATGCATTTTTTATTTCTATTTCTTTTAATGAATTTAATAAATTTATAACGATAGGATTAAATAATCCTTCAACTTCTTCGTCCCCATCTTTATAAACTCCAACAGATACATTTCCTAAACCTGCATTCATAGGTAATGTTCCAAGTAAGTTTAATTGTAAGTCATCTAGTAACTTATCAGTGTCATTTCCTTTAAATATTTCTATCTTTTTACCACAATCTGGGCAAACTATATAGCTCATATTTTCAACTAAACCTATTATTTTTATGTTTAATTTTCTTACCATATTTACAGCTTTAGCAACTATCATAGATACCATATCTTGTGGCACTGAAACCATAACTATTCCGCTTATTGGAATTGATTGCATAACTGTTAGTGCAACATCACCTGTTCCTGGAGGCATATCTATTAATAAGTAGTCTAATTCTCCCCAAATTACATCTGTATAGAATTGTTTTACAGTATTAGATATCATTGCTCCCCTCCAGATTACTGGTTGGTTTTCATCTTCTAATAATAGATTAAGTGACATTACTTTTATTCCATCAGCACTTTGAACTGGATATATACAGTTATTAGGAGCTCCCATTGCTTTTGCATCTTTAACCCCTAAAAGTCTTGGTATACTTGGTCCTGTTATATCAGCATCCAAAATACCTACTTTATATCCTTGTTTTGCTAAGTTTCTAGCTATAAGTGCAGATACAGTAGATTTCCCTACTCCACCTTTACCACTCATAACTCCTATAATTTTTTTTATATTATTTAGAGGATTGTTTTCAATACCACAACTTTGTTGGTCTTTTCCACATTCCCCTTTAGATGGACATGATCCACAGTTTGACATTCCTGATTCCTCCTTAATTGTTTTTAACATTTGTTGCTAAGTAAATAATAGTATTTTTAACATTTATTGTCAATTAATAAGTCATTTTATTTTATATAATAAGCTTTAAACTTAATTTCTTATTATTGACAAACTAATCTTATACATATATATCAGAGAATTCCACATCCATCATATTTATTTTATTATCTTCATATTTAAAATGGTGTTGTGTTTTATTTTCACTAATTCTTCTTGGCAGTGTAAATATTATTGAGCAACCTTTTCCTTCTTCACTATTTATCTTTACAGTTCCACCATGCATATGAATCAATGATTTTACTATATAAAGACCAATTCCACTTCCTTCTCGTTCACTTTTCATTTTTGTTCTAACTTGTTCAAATCTATCAAAAATAGTTGAAATTTTATCTTTAGGTATTCCAACACCTTCATCTTTAACTTCAACAACTACATCTTTTTGGTTTACATTTAAATTTATAAAAATTGTTCCATTTTGTTTGTTAAACTTAATCGCATTTGACAATAAATTTAATATAACTCTTTCTATAAGATCAGGATCAAAACTAATAATCTCTTCTTCTGTATCTGTATCAAATATTAAATTCATATTCTTTGATTTTATAAAGTGTATTACAGATAAACAGGTATCTTCTATAAAACTTACTATGTCTGTATTTATAGGATGCATCTCTATACTCTCTGAATCAATTTTTGTAGAATCTATTAAATTATTTATTAATTTTATTAATCTAAATGTATTTTGCTGCATTATATTTATGTATTTTGAGAAATAACTATAATCATCAATATCTAAATTCTCTAATCTTAATTTCAATACTTGTATAGAACTCAAAATTAAATTTACAGGTGTTCTAAGCTCATGAGATATATTTGCAAAAAAGTCTAGTCTTATTTTTTCTTTTTCTTCTTGTAAATTTACATCTTTTGTAACATCAGTTAATATACCTATTCTCTTTATAGTTTTTCCATATTCATCATGTATAGGCAAAAACTTATACTGTATCCACTTTTCTTTATTATTTTTCAATTTAGCTTTTGCCATACCTTCGTTTAGCTTATCAAATTCATAATTTTCTAATATGCCATATGGTTGTCTTTCACTTTTAAAGAAATCATTAAATCTATATACATCATGTTCGTAATAATCACATGATTCTTCAAATACAGTTTCATAAGATGGGCTCATGTAAATTATATTTTCCTCATCTCTTATAAAAAATACTGACTCACAATATTTTGTTATTTCCTTAAAAGTTTTTTCATTTTTATTTAAATTCTCATAAAATCCTGCCCTATTTTTTCTATTAATAGCTAGTCCAATAGTACCTATTGAATTATTATTATCATCTAATAACGGCCAGAGTATAGTATCTACAATTGTGTCTCCCCTACTTAGTGGATATGTTTCTTCAAAAATCTTTATCATATTATCATTTATAACTTCTTTTTCATTATCTCTGAAATTATCACTTTCTTCCTTAGGCCATATATCGTAAGTATTCATACCTTCTACTTTTGTTCTGTCTAAAAATCCTACTTCATCTAGCCAAGTTTGATTTACAGTTATATAATTCCCTTTTCTGTCTTTTACCCAGAAATAAATACCATTGGATGTATCTAGCATCTCTGCAAATTTAAAAATTTCTTTTTTAAAATTTAATTTACATATAAATATAAAAGCATTCTCTAAATAATAACCATCAACCTTTAAATTTATTCCACATAATTTTTCTCCAAAATTTATACTGACAAATTCATTTTTTTCAATTTGCATTAAAAATTTACTTATATTCATACCTTTTTTATTAGATTCAAATTTATCATCAATCATTTTTTTTATATTATTTATATTTAAATTATTTTTTCTTGATATTTTTTTTAAAATTTCTATAAAAGAATCATTATAGTCTATAATATCAAAGTCTATATAGTCCCCATTGTTATCTTTTTGACCTTTTATTTTTATAAATCCCTCTTCACTATTTTTTAGAATTTGTTCGTAAATTTTTTTACTCATAATCATACCCCTTCTTTAACTTTAGAGTTTAAGTATAATTTTTTTTAATACATTAAATTGTTATACTAATATATTATATTTTTTTATTAATAAATCCTTTTTTATACAGTTTATTTGTATAAATAATACATTTTTGTCAATAATTATTATTAAAAGTAATAAAAAGGTGGTGCTTTTATGAATAACGTCAATTTAGTAGGAAGGCTTGTTTATGATCCTGAATTAAAATACATAAATGATGACAAAGCTTTATGTAAATTCTGTTTAGCAGTATCTAGAGATTATAGAAATAAAGATGGAGTAATTCCAACAGATTTTATAAATATAGATATATGGGGAAGAAGAGCAGAAGTATTATGTCAATATGCGTCTAAAGGCTCTTTAATAGCAGTAGAAGGTTCTTTACGAATCGATAAATACATAAATAAAGATGGCGAAAATCGTAAAAAAACAACAATCCATGCAACTAATTTTCATTTTTTAGGTCATAAACACCAAGATCATGATAATCGTAAATTATTTAACGATGAAGATTTATTTGACGATGTAATAAATGATGATACAACAATTGAAGGTATATTATCAGAAGATGAAATACCGTTTTAATTAAATTTCAACAAAAAAATCTATGGAATATATATTCCATAGATTTTTTATTTAATTTAAAATATATAACTAATACTTTATTATTCAAAATTAATAAATTTTTATCTACATATTTTAAATATTCTATATGATTTTGAATCAACATCAATATTAAATCTATTGTCTATTGGTTCAATTTTTTCGCCATTGTTAACTACTGAATATGTTATAGTTACTTCTTCTATATAATTTGCCTTTATATCTAGATTTACAGTTTGTTTATCTTTACTTCTATTTAAAAGAATTAACTCGCTATCGTCTTTATTATATCTTATATAAGCAAATACTTCGTCATTTCCTGAATATATAAAATAAGTATCTCCTAAAGTAAATACTTTGTTTCTATTTCTAAATTGACTACAATGTCTATAAAAATCCATTATTTCCATATCTTCATTTTTCCAAGGATATGTCTTTCTGTTTTCTGGGTCTTTTCCACCTTCAAGTCCTGCTTCATCACCATAGTAGATATATGGTACACCTTCAAAACTCATTTGTGCAAGTATAGCCAATTTTAACAGTTCTTTATCAGAATTTAATGCCGTTTTTACTCTTACTATATCGTGGCTACTTAATAAATTTAAATTAGATTTAAAGGCTTCACTTGGATAATTTTCTTTTATTGTCATAAATAAGTCATTTAACTGCCAAGATGATATTTTCCCATTTAAAAAGTCGATTAAATTATCTCTAAATGGATATCCAAGAACACTGTCTAATTGGTTTCCAAGTAAATAGCTTCTTCTTTCTCCATAACTTATTTTATTAGAGGCATCTTCCCATACTTCTCCTATTAATATAGAGTCATTATTATTTTTTATAGTTTCCTTTTTCAATTCTTCTATAAATTTAGTAGGAAGTTCATCAGCTACATCCAATCTCCAACCTTTAACCCCCATATTCATCCACTTATTTATTACACTATCTTTGTCATAAATAATATAATCCATAAACGAAGGTTCTAGCTCATTTGTGTTAGGCAGTGATTTTACTCCCCACCAACATTGGTATTCTTCTGATCCTTTTTTAAAATTAAACCATGATCTATATGGTGAGTCCTCAGACTGGTAAGCACCTACACTATCATAATTATTAAATTTATTAAAGTATAAACTATCTGCTCCAACATGGCTAAATACGCCATCAAGCACAATAGATATTCCTTTTTGAGCAGCTTTGTCAATCAATTCTTTAAATATTTCTTCATCACCAAACATAGGGTCTATCTTTTTATAATTACCAGTATCGTATTTATGGTTACTTGCAGCCTCAAATATAGGACTTAAGTATATAATACTAACCCCTAATTTCTTTAGATATCCAAGTTTATTAATTATTCCTTTAAGGTTACCCCCTTGGAAATCCCATCTTGCAATCTCTCCATTTCTATCTTTTATATACATTGGGTCATCGTCCCAATTACCATATAAAAATGAGTTTTTCTTTGGATTGTCAACTTTTCCATTTCTATTCCCATTATTAAATCTGTCTACAAATATATGGTATAAAATCCCCTCTTTAAACCATGAAGGTACTTTATAATCTTCATATACGGTTAATTGATACTTATTTATATTTTCATAATTGTATTCACAAAGCATACCATTACTAGATTGTTTTCCATAGAATAACGTTTTATTTTCTCCATATAAATTTAATTCAACTACAAAGAAATAATAATATACTGCAGCTTCTTCTAATGGAGCTACTTCTACAGAATATTGTCTTACATTGTCATGCTCTGCTATTTGTTTTAAATCTAATTCTCTTACTAGTACTGGATTTAGATTTCCATCTTCTTTTTCTATTATTAATTTTATACTATTTATATCAAAATCCTTACTAGTTTCTATATTAATTGTTGCAGATTGAGAAGTCTTTAAAGCTCCAAATGGAGATTTAAACTTTGTATCCCATGAATTGTATTTCATAACATTCGCCATATTATTTTACACCTCTTTAAACCAAATATCATTTATATATTCTTCTATTGTTCTGTCACTAGAGAAAAATCCTGAACATGCTGTATTTTTCAATGATATCTTATTCCAAAGATCTTTGTCTTTATAAAGTTCTTGTATACTTTTTTGTGCCTCAATATAAGAGTAAAAATCTCTCAGTACAAAGTATTCATCGTTATAAGTTATTAAAGAATCATATATTGCTATCCCGTCTTTTCCTAAACCAGGTATAAAGCCATTAACTAAATCATCTACTACTCTTTTGATTTTTCTATCACTATGATATAAATCTTTTGAAGAATATCCACCATATTTATTGTATTCTAGAACTTGTTCAGCATTTAACCCAAATATACACATATTTTCTTTGCCAACTTGTTCAGAAATTTCTATATTTGCACCATCCATAGTTGCTAAAGTTATAGCGCCATTCATCATAAGTTTCATATTTCCTGTTCCTGATGCTTCTTTAGTAGTTGTAGATATTTGTTCACTTACATCAGCCGCTGGGATTATCTTCTCAGCAATAGATACTCCATAATTTTCGATAAATACTATTTTTATTTTATTGTTAACTCTTGGATCATTGTTTATTAAATCTGCAACACTATTTATAAGTTTAATTATACATTTTGCTAAATAATATCCTGGTGCTGCTTTTGCCCCAAATATAAATGTACGTGGGATTAATTCCATCTCTGGATTGTCTAATAATTCATGATATAAATAAAGAATGTGAAGTACATTTAATAATTGTCTCTTATATGCATGTAATCTTTTTATTTGAACATCAAATATTGAATCTGGATCTACTTGTATTCCTTGTTTTTTGTATATATAATCTGCAAGTTTTACTTTATTGTTGTGTTTTATTTCTCCAACTCTATCTAAAACTTTTTTATCATCTAAGTATTTTTCTAAATCTTTTAGTTTTGTAGTATTTCTCTTCCACTCATCACCGATTAACTCTGTAATTAAATCAGAAAGCTCTGTATTACAGCTCATTAACCATCTTCTATGAGCTATACCATTTGTTTTATTGTTGAATTTGTATGGTTCGTCTTCATAAAAATTCTTTAGTGCTTCTTTTTTTAGAATTTCAGTATGAAGCTTAGCGACACCATTTACACTGTGACTTCCTCTGATACATAGATGTGCCATTCTGACTTCACTATTATATATAATTCTCATAGAATTGATTTTATCCCAGTCATTATTATATTTATCTTGTAAATATTCAACATATCTTCTATCGATTTCTTCTATTATCATATAAATTCTTGGTAATAGTTTTTTAATCATTTCGACTGGCCATTTTTCTAATGCTTCAGCCAAAATTGTATGATTTGTATATGACATAACTCTAGTAGTTATATCCCATGCCTCATCCCAAGAGAATCCTTCATCATCTAAAAGTATTCTCATTAATTCTGGAATACATAAAGTTGGATGAGTATCATTTATATGAATAGCTACTTTTTTAGGTAAATCTTTTAAACTTACTTTATGTTTTTTACATTTTCTTATAATGTCTTGTAATCCTGCACTTACAAAGAAATATTCTTGTTTTAATCTTAATAATCTACCTGCGTAATTCGAGTCGTTTGGATATAAAACTTGAGATATCTCTTCAGCATAGTATTTATATTTTAATGCATCTTCATAGCTACCATTTTGATTTTTAGCATTTCTAGTAACTTCTGCAAAATCTCTATTTAAAATCTCACTCTTCCATAATCTAAGAGTATTTATGCATTCATTATGGTATCCTATAATAGGTATGTCATAAGGCATAGCCATAATAGGTATATAATTTTCATGAACTACTGCTAATTTACCATCAGCTTTCTGTCTTAAATATGCATCTCCTTCAAATTTTACCACAACTGCTCTATTAGGTCTTACTGTTTCCCATGGATATTGTCCGTTTTTCAGCCAGTTATCTGGTAATTCTACTTGAGTTCCATTTACAAATTTTTGTTCAAATAAACCATATTTATATCTTATCCCATATCCATGACCACTAATTCCAACTGATGCCATTGAATCTAAAAAGCATGCTGCTAGTCTCCCTAGTCCTCCATTTCCTAAACCAGGGTCTGGTTCTGTCTCTAGTATTTCGTCTAAGTTAATTCCTAATTCTTTAAGGCCTTGCTCTATCTCATGTTCCACATCTAAATTTAATAAATTAGATTGTAACTGTCTTCCTATTAAAAACTCCATTGAAAAATAAAATACAGCCTTCTCTTTATCAATTCTAGTTCCAACCCACTCTTTTGCTATAAAATCTTTAATAACACAGCATAAAACTCTAAATATCTCATCTTTACTCGCTTCTTCCACGGGTTGGGCATATAGACTGTACATCTTGGTTTTAAAAGCATGTTTAAATTTCTTTTTGTTAATTGTGATCATAAGCCATCTCCCTTACTATAAAAAATAACCCCTTTTTACATGTAAAAGGGCAACGCACTTGCCTAAGCAAGTGCTTAAATTATATTCATAAAAATTTGTATCTAAATATAATTCCCCCTAATACGTCTTCTTTTGAAAATCTGTCACTTTAAATTATTTATCGATAAAAATTTTATTATATACTTTTATATACTTTTATATATTCTTTAGCTGATTTGCTCCAACTATTATCAGTATTCATAGCATTTGTAACTAGTATATTCCATGTATTTCTATCTGTTTGATATAATTTCAATGCTTTTTGCAATGTAAAGAACATTTCATGAGCATTGTAATTTGCAAAACTAAATCCGTTTCCTTCTTTAGTGTATTGATTATAAGGGATTACTGTATCTCTTAATCCACCAGTTTCTCTAACTATTGGTAATGTTCCATACCTCATAGCTATCATTTGACCTATTCCACATGGCTCAAATAACGAAGGCATTAGGAATATATCACTAGCTGCATATATTTGTTGAGCTAATGAACTATCGAAAGTTATATTTGCTGAAACTTTGCTAGGATAATGTGAATCATAATAATGGAACATAGATTGATATTGATTTTCTCCTGTACCTAATACAACTAATTGTAAGTTTTCATTGATAATTTCTGGCATCATAAAATCTATTAAATCCAAACCTTTTTGTGAAACTAATCTAGATACGATTCCTACCATAGGAACATCTGGATTAACTTCTAATTTTAAAAGTTTTTGTAATTCAATTTTATTTTGTACTTTTTTATCTAATGAATTTACATCATAATTGACAAATATATTTTTGTCTGTTTTTGGATTATTTATATCATAATCTATTCCATTTAATATTCCTACTAATTTATGCTTATTAAATCTTATTAGTCCGTCTAAAGTATTTCCATAAAACTCTGTTTCTATTTCGCCAGCATATGTTGGACTTACTGTTGAAACTTTATCAGCAAAATTTATACCTGCCTTCATAAAGTTTATTTGTCCATGATATTCTATATCACCATTATGGAAATGTTTAAAATCAATGTCTAATATATCTCCAAGTATTCTACTTGGGAAAATACCTTGATATTGTAAATTATGTATAGTATACATAGTTTTTATATTTTTGTATTTTGGTAAATGTGAATATTTTTCTTTTAATAATAATGGTAGCATTCCTGTATGCCAATCATTTATATTAATTACATCTGGATAAAAACCTAATTTATCTATAGATTTTAACACAGCACTTGTAAAGAATATGAATCTCTCTGCATCATCTCCATGTCCGTATATGCTATCTGCTCCATCTCTTTTGAAATAATACTCATTGTCTATAAAGTAGAACGTTACTCCATCTAGCTCTAGCTGCTCTACACCGCAGTATTGGCTTCTCCATGATACATCAACGCTAAATTCTCCTACTTTTTTTAATCTATCTTTTAAATATGTAGGTATTGTTGAATACTTAGGCATCATTACCCTAACATCTACACCTTCTTTTTTTAATGCTTTAGGTAATGCATACGCAACATCGCCTAAGCCTCCTGTTTTAGCAAAGGGCCAACACTCTGCTGTCACATAAAGGACCTTCATTTTTTCTACCCCCTCATTAAACTGTTTCATTTTTCTCAATTACCATTGGGTAATCTTTGTCTCCTTTTAGTTCTTTATTTGAACTTATAGTTACATTTTTGTCTAATATTACATTTTCTAATACTACGTTATCTCCTATTTTACAACTTTGCATTATTACTGAATTTCTAACAACTGCACCTTTACCTATTTTAACTTTTCTAAATAAAGTAGAATCTTGAACTGTACCATCTATTTGACAACCAGTTGCTATAAATGATCCTCTAACTTCAGCATCTTCTCCATACATAGTTGGTGCTTGAGATTTATCTTTTGTAAATATTTTTCTATCTGGTCTAAATAATTCTCTAGATACTTCTTCTGTTAAAAGCTCTTTGCTTGCTTCATAATAACTTTTTAATGAATTTATACATTTTAGGTAGCCTTCATATTTGTATGCTCCTACTTGTATATTATCTAATTGATTTATTATATAATCTTCTATATAAGAATAAGTTCCCATGCTAGCTATACTGTATATGCATTCTATAAAATCAGTACGTTTCATTATAAAAGTATCCATACATATATTTGCACTTGGAAAAGTATTCAAGTTGTTACCTACATTTTTTACTCTTTTATCTTTATCTATATTTAAAGTGTTACAATTTTTAAAATCTTTATTTGCGTTGTCAACACGTTTATAAACTATTGTTATGTCATTATTTGATTTTTTATGATATTTTAATAAATCGTTATAATCTATTGAACAAATCATATATGATGGTGCAACTATAACATATTCCTCAGGGCTTTTTTCTATATAATCTATATTAGCTAATATTGTATATATATCGCCTTTTCTATAACCATAATTATTGTTATTTTTAGTATTTTCTGGACTTAAGACATATAATCCGCCTTGTTTTCTACTTAAGTCCCAGTCTTTACCGCTTTCTAAGTGGTCAGTCAAAGATCTGTATTTTTCTCTTGCATAGATTCCTACGTTTGTTATTCCTGAATTAACCATATTTGATAGTGTAAAGTCTATTAATCTATATCTACCTGCAATTGGTATAGTTGCCACTGGTCTGTGATCTGATAATACATTTACAGATGGATTTTGTATGTTATCTAAATTTATTAAGCCCATGCATTCATTTTTCATAAAAGTTCCCCCTATATTTACCTATGTTCTATTTATCTATTGTTCTATTTATCTATGTTTTTATTTTTAATTCTATTTTTTATTACGCTTTTACT
>CAMEPL010000012.1 GCA_945931665.1 uncultured Clostridium sp.
AAATTACATCCAATAAATGAGCAATCTATAAATTTAATATTTTGAAACTTACAGTTAAAAAAACCAGCACATATAAAATCCTCGCCATTTATAATTTGAAAATCATCTTCTTTTAAAATGCCGTTAATTCCTATAAGCTGTTTTTTTGTATTTTTAAAACTATACTCTCCAGTAAGACTATATCCATTTACTAATGTCTTATCTTTTTTTATTTTAGATCTAATTTTTTTATTATTTTCTTTTCTATTTAATATCTGTTTATCTAACTTGTAATTTTCTTCTTTAAAATTTACATAAGCCATAAAAATACTCCTTTAATATATAAAATATATCATTTTTAAGTATTATTACCATAATGTTATTTTTAATACTAAATCCATTTCTTTTAATATAAAGCGTTATAATCAAAAAACTGCTAAGATTTTATACTTAGCAGCTTTATATATTTATATTTTAATTTATTTTTATTTGATTGATTTATGAAGTTAAATTATTTACTCTTGCTCTACTTCTACGCTCTTACCAAGTATCTGAACCCCTACAAATACTGCCACTAATGCTATAGGAAGTACTATATAAACAGGAAGTCCAAATCCTGCTGGAATATATCCAAATAATATAGTTATAGTAGCTACAAATAGAGAATATGGTATTTGTGTTCTAACGTGGTCTATATGATGGCATCCTGCACCCATTGAAGATAATATTGTTGTATCTGATATTGGTGAACAGTGGTCTCCAAATATCGCACCTGTTAAAACTGCACTTGTAGATACTATTACATAGCTCATATCAGGATTTATTGAATAAGCTAGTGGTATTGCAAGTGGCATAAGTATACCCATTGTTCCATAAGATGTACCTGTTGCAAATGATATTATTGCGCCTAAAACAAATATTATGCTTGGTAAAGTAAATGCTGGTATCGAACCTGATAAGTAGTTAATTAAGAATTTAGCAGTTCCTAATTCTTTTATAACTGAGCTTAATGACCAAGCGCATATTAATATTACACAAGTTATAAGTAGAGTTTTCATTCCGTCTACCCATATATCTATACCTTCACTTATTGTAAACATCTTTTTAGATACACCCATAATCATGGCAACTATTCCTGCAAATAATGCAGATTGGAATAAAGCAACTGATGCATCTGAATTACTAAATGCCTCTCTTATAGCTTCAAATGAGAATGGTGCATTTTTCATTATTTCTATTGTAGCATTATTGTCACCACCCATTATAGCAGTATATCCACTGTAGTAGAAAGCAATTAAAGCTACTATTATTAATGTACCAATTGGTATTATAGCACTCCATATACTTGGCACAACACCTTCTAAAGGTTCTAAATCATCGTGTTCTTGTGATATTTTTTTATCTATTTCTTTCCCATCAGAAAGACTTTTTCCGCCACGTCTCGCTTCTAATTCACATTTTCTCATTGGACCGAAGTCTTTTAATAAGCATGCTGTTATAACGATAAATGCTAATATTAATATATTATAGAATCTAAATGGTATTGTATTTAAGAATACTCCAAATGCATTTGCTTCTACACCTATTGAATTAAATGCATCTCCTATAAGACCAACTTCAAGACCTATCCAAGTTGAGATTATTGCAATACCAGCAACTGGTGCAGCAGTAGCATCTATTATAAATGCTAATCTCTCTCTTGATATTTTCATTTTATCAATTACAGGTCTCATCATAGGACCTATTATTAATGAGTTTGCATAGTCATCAAAGAATACTAAAAGACCTGCAAACCAAGTTATTAGCTGTGCTGATCTTGCAGTTTTTGCTTTTTTTGATAATGCTTCAGCTATTGCCTTTGCACCACCCATTTTACTTACTAGGTTTATAACTCCACCTATTGCTAAAACTTGTAATATTATACCTGCATTCCAAGGGTCAGCAAGAGATTGTACAGCTCTGTTTATTAAATCTAAAAATGCATGTATTATTGTATAAAAAATATTGATTCCTGCGAAATTAAGAATAAATCCACCAGACATGATTCCTATAGCTAAAGATATAACTACGTTTTTTGTAACAAAAGCAAGCACTATTGCTACTAATGGTGGTACTAATGTTAGCGCCCCGTATTTGTCTGCATTAACTTGGGCAATGTCTACTTCTTCAGCAAAAGCCATAACTGTAGACATCATAAATATCATAATCGATATTAATGCTATTTTTGTTTTTTGATTTTTCATTTTCTCCTCCTAATATTTATGAATATCAGAAAGGTACACTAAAAAAGTTGATTTTGTAATCAACAAGATTTGCTACTTTATATGCTAAAAGATAAGTTTTGATAGCTCTCCACATTTAGTGACAGTGATATATATATTATATATACCCCCAGTTATATAGGCTTAAAGTATCACCTATACACTTCGGCAACATACCCTTTCAAGATAAGTCATCGTACTTCCCTCGTTATCTTTACTCTTATATGTCGCACCTCTACCTTACTATACATATTCATTTCATTTTGTATTGCTTTTATATTATATACTAAATATTTACTAAATTCAACAATATATTTAAATATTGCCTATATTTTAATTTAAGTACAATTTTATATTTTACAAGATATAAATGATTATTCATTTTATTTAACTTATTTTTTAAATTATACTCATTTTAATTTATCATATAGTTTAAAAATATATTTGTAAGTGCTACAATTTAAGAAAATCAAAGAATGCTCAGAAAGAAGGTGTATTTTATGTTAATTTTTATAGGTATATTATTTACTTTATTGATCTTAGTATTTAGTGTATTAAATAATATATTTTTAGGATATGGTCTTACTATATCGCTTTTATTCTTTACCTTTGTAGCTATAAAAAAAGGATATACCATAGAAAAAGTATGCAATTTGTATTGGATTGAAACAAAAAAATCGTTAAATATAGTAATTATACTAATCTTAATAGGAATGCTTATAAGTTCATGGCTATCTTGTGGTGTAATACCTAGCATTATTTATTATTCATTAAAATATGTAAATCCTAAACTTTTTATTTTATCAGCCTTTTTAATCACGAGTTTAATATCTATGCTTATAGGTACTTCTTTTGGTACAGTAAGCGCTATTGGAATTCCACTTATTATAATAGGAAAGGCTGCTGGAATTAATTTAGGTATATTAGGTGGTGCAATTTTCTCTGGTGCATATTTAGGTGATAGAAGTTCTCCACTTTCATCTAGTTTACTTCTACTTTGCAACTTGACTAATTTAAATTTATTTGACTATGTAAAAAAAATCATAATTGATAACATAATTCCTTTTATTTTATGTATTTTATTTTATACTGTATTTTCACTTAAATATCCCCTTACATCTATAAGCACTAATTTAAGCTCTCAATTATATAATTATTATAATATATCGGTAGTTCTATTATTGCCCGCTATAATACTATTTACGCTTTCTATATTCAAAGTAAAAATAACTCATTCCATACCGATAAGCATATTATGTGCATTTATTTTAGATATAAGTTTCCAACATACAGACTTTTTAAACTTCCTAAATTATTTAGTCTTCGGATATACAAATACTTCAGAAGTATTAAAAAATATAATTCACGGTGGTGGAATAATATCAATGTTGAAGACGTGTTATATAATAATTATATCTTGTTGTATATCTGGATTTTTCAGTGGGTTAAATGTATTTGAAAATTTAAAAACAAAGTTAAAAGATAAAAACTTATCTAGAGCATCTATATTTTTAGTTACGTTAGTTCTCGGAATAATAAATGCTGCTGTTGGATGTAGCCAAACTATAGCAATCATATTGACTTTAGATATAGTTAAAGATCTATATGAAAATGAACAAGTGGATGAATTAGCTCTTGATTTTTCAAACTCAGCCATACTTACACCTGCATTAATTCCATGGTGTATAGCAGCCCTTGTCCCTTGTTCATTGCTTGGAATAAACAGTTATAGCTATCTACCATTTGCATTTTATCTATATATAGTTCCTATAGTTCATTTTATAAGAAAGAAATTTAATTTTTTCAAAAATGAAAAAAAGAGTCAAGTAATGACATAATCAAAAATAAAATAAAGGATTTTTACTTTTTATGTCGAAATGAATATTAAAAAATGTAAATATTTATTGTATTTGTATTTAAAAAATATTTTAAATCTATAGGAGGACAACAATTTAATGTTATTAATCTACAACGAAAGAACAAATCCGTACTTTAATTTAGCAATGGAAGAATACTTCTTAAAAAACACAACTGAAGATTTATTTTTACTTTGGAGAAATGAATCTGCAATAGTAGTGGGAAAAAACCAAAATACTTTATCTGAGATAAATTATGAATATGTCAAAGAACACGATATAAAAGTAGTTAGAAGACAATCAGGTGGAGGAGCTGTTTTTCACGATTTAGGAAACTTATGCTTTACATTTATAGCTTGTAACAACAATAGCTTTAGCGACTTCAAACGCTTTACTATGCCTATTGTAGAAGCTTTAAAAGGTCTTGGTGTAAATGCAGAGTTTTCTGGACGTAATGATTTATTAATAGACGGACAAAAATTCTCAGGAAATGCTCAATACAACTATCAAAATAAAGTTATGCACCACGGTACTTTATTATTTTCTTCAGAAATAAATGATGTATCTGCAGCTCTTAAAGTAAAACCTATAAAATTTGAAGGGAAATCAGTTAAATCTGTTAAATCAAGAGTCACTAATATAAGTGAGCATTTAAAACAACCTATGACTGTTTTAGAATTCAAAGATTATTTAATGGATTTTATAGCTAAAAGCGATAAAGATAGTCAAATGTATACTATGACTGATAAAGATATAGCTGCTATAGAAAAATTAGTAGAAGAAAAATACAGCACTTGGGATTGGAACTATGGTAACTCACCAAAATTCGCTTTGAACAATGAATTAAAATACACTGGTGGAAACGTTGAGTTTAACTTAAATGTAGAAAAAGGCATTATAACTGATATCAAGTTCTTTGGGGACTTCTTTGGAAAAGAAGATGTATCTTTTATAGAGCAAAAACTAACAGGAGTTAAACATAATGAAGAAGCTATAAGAGATGCTTTAAAAGATATAAATATAAATGATTATTTCTTAAATGCAAGTGTCGATGTATTAGTTGATGGAATAATGGGAGTTAAATAAGTATATTTGGTATTTACTTAAAATTTTTATTTATAAACTATCTAAATAACTTTCTTAAATAATACCTAATCAAAAAGGAGTGACGAAATAATTTCACCACTCCTTTTATAATGTAGTTAAATATATATTATTTTACTACAACTTTTTTGAATTTCTTTTTACCACGTTTAACAACTGCTCCATCACCAGATAATTCTTCTTTAGTAACTTTAGCTTGGATATCTGTAACTTTTTCACCGTTTACAGAAACTCCACCTTGTTGTATATTACGTCTAGCTTCTGATCTTGATGGTGCAAGGTCAGCTTTAACTAGTAAGCTTATTATATCTATTTTACCTTCTTCTAAATCGCTATCTGCTAATTCAACTGTTGGCATATTTGCAGCATTTCCTTGGCTAAATAATGCTCTTGAACTTTCTTGAGCAGCTACTGCATCTTCTTCGCTGTGAACTAATTTAGTTAATTCATATGCAAGTATTTCTTTAGCTTTATTAAGTTCGCTACCTTCCCATTTTTCCATTTCTTTTATTTCTTCAAGTGGTAAGAAAGTAAGCATTTTTAAACATTTTATAACGTCAGCATCTGATACGTTTCTCCAGTATTGGTAGAATTCAAATGGAGAAGTTTTGTTAGGATCTAGCCATACAGCACCTGATTGAGTTTTACCCATTTTCTTACCTTCAGAGTTAAGAAGTAAAGTTATAGTCATAGCGTATGCATTTTCACCTAATTTACGTCTTATTAGGTCAGTTCCTGCAAGCATATTTGACCATTGGTCGTTTCCACCTAATTGCATTTGGCATCCGTATTTTTGGTATAATTGATAGAAATCGTAAGCTTGCATTATCATGTAGTTGAATTCTAAGAAAGTAAGTCCACCTTCTCTGTCCATTCTTTGTTTGTAACATTCAGCAGAAAGCATTCTGTTAACGCTAAAGCAAGAACCAACTTCTCTTAATACGTCTACGTAGTTTAAGTCAAGTAGCCAATCTGCATTGTTTACTAATATTGCTTTATCATCTGAGAAATCTATAAATTTCGCCATTTGTTTTTTGAAGCACTCACAGTTATGGTTTATCATCTCTGGAGTCATCATTTGTCTCATATCACTTCTACCAGATGGATCCCCTATCATTGTAGTTCCTCCACCTACTAGTGCTATTGGTCTATTCCCAGACATTTGTAATCTCTTCATTAAACATAAAGCCATGAAGTGACCTACGTGTAGAGAGTCAGCAGTAGCGTCAAATCCTATGTAGAATGTTGCTTTACCTGCATTTATTAATTCTTTTAATTCGTCTTCGTCAGTTACTTGTGCGATAAGTCCTCTTTCGACTAATTCTTCGTATACTGTCATTTTATTCACTCCTTTATTTTATATAAATGTAATTATTTTTTGTATTAAAAAACCCCCGTCCTATCTAAAGGACGAGGGTATATCTCGCGTTACCACCTTTGTTTATAGATAATTCACATTATCTACCTCAGTGAGTTAAAAACTCTGCACTATAACGTGTGCTCACGTCACATCCTACTATTATTTCAGAGTGAAGCTCAAAGGTGTATTCATAATATCCCTAGTGCGCCTCTCATCAACCGGCTACTTTCTGTTTAAGTTATTATTATTACTATTCCTTATCTTAGCTTTTTATATTATTATTGACTATTTTTGATTTTTAATACATATACATTATATTATATTCAAAGTCAAAATTTTTGTCAATAATTATACTTATTAAAAGAAATTTATATAACTATTTTATATTTTCTTTTATAGCTTTTGATAATTGATCTGGACATGAAGTCATTTTACTTCCACAAGTAGTTCCTTCTAATTTATCTGCAACTTCTAATGCATTTTGGCCTATTAATAATTTGGCCATACCTGAAAGGTTTCCGTTACATCCCCCTACGAATTCAACATCAGTTATTATATTATTTTCATCAACTGAGAAGTTCATTTCTCTACAGCATATTCCAGATGTTTTAAAGTTTATTTTCATTTTTATTCCTCCCAAATTAATTTTATTGTATAGTTTATAATTATAAGTAATATACAATAAAATGATATCTTTTTTAATATTATTTTAGCTATATCTATTATCCATAATAATAACATAAATTGCAATAGAAATTGAGAAAAAAAGGATATAAATTATAGATGATATTTCTATAATTTATATCCTTTTTTATTTATATAATTTTTATTTTCCTATCATATGTTTAAAGAAATCAACTGGTCTATATATTAATAACCTAGGACCACTAAATCTCATAACCTCTTTTACTTTTTCTTTCATACTTTTTTTATAGCAGTGTATTGGACATTTCTGACAGTAGGTTTTTTCTTCCCCAAATTTGCATTTGTCTAGTCTCTGTCTGCTGTAATCTAATAATTCTTGGCATTCCTCACATAAACCGTCTTTATGCTTATGTTTTCTCTTACAGTAGATATCTACCATAACTCCTATTATCTTTTTTTCTCTCTCTATTCTACTCATATCTATTTTCATTTCCTCATAAATTCAATTTACGTGTTAATTTAACACTCTCTTTTTAAAGACCGTATGAATTTTCATACGGTCTAAGGTAAACTATTGTATACGCACAAGTTTTTTGTTTTCTAATCCATATCTCTTATTGCATATTGCACTGCTTGATTTTCTATGAGATACCATTACTATTGTCTTATCTTTACATTCGTCGTCGATAGTTTTTAATATACTTGCCTCATTTAATGTATCTAAGTTACTTGTAGGCTCATCTAATATAAGAATGTCACTATTTCTTAAGAATGCTCTAGCCATAGACATTCTTTGTTTTTCACCTGATGATAAGTTTCCACCTAATTCTCCAACATTTGTTTCGTATCCTTGTGGAAGTTTCATTATAAACTCGTGAATAGATGCTTTTTTAGCAGCCTCTACAACATCTTCAAAGCTCGCATCTCTATCTCCCATTTTAATGTTATTTAATATTGTATCATTAAATAAGAATGTATCTTGACTCACTAGAGTTTGTGACTTTCTTAAAGTTTTTGTAGGTATAGTTTTTAAGTTTTCATTTCCTATTGAGATTTCACCTTTATTTACATTCCAGAATCTCATCATTAATTTAAGAAGCGTACTCTTACCAGATCCACTTTCACCGATTATGGCAACTTTTTCACCTTTTTTGATATCTAGTGATAAATCTTTTAATATATTTTCTCTATTTTCATAATCAAAGCTTATGTTGTCTACTTTTATATCTTTTGATGAAAGTTCCATTTCACCTGGAACATCTTCAACTACTGGCACTTCGTCTAATATATCGAATAATCTTTGTGCACATGCAAATGTTTGAATTAAGTTGTTTGATAAGTTACTAAGTGCAACAACTGGTCCAAATGAACTTGCAAGAGTTACTATTGCAACTAGTCCCTCACCTATAGTTATTTGACCTTGTTTATTTAACTCAATGCTTACAAATAAGAATGTAAGTATTGCTATCATTATTACTATATCTGTGAAGGCTCTTATTATTCCTTCGTGACCTTTTATTACACCCATTTTTTCGTGTAATTTTTCACTATTTTCATTTATAGTATTTTTTCTATCTTCACCTTTATCAAATAAAAGTATTTCTTTTATACCGTTTAAACTCTCTAAGAAGTATGAGTTTGAATCAGCAAATGCTGCTCTATATTCGACTCCGCCTTGTTTAGCGAATTTTGATGAGAATACTGGTATAAAGTATCCAACTATTAAATAAAATACTACTGATAATGCCCCGAATATTGGGTTTATAGCAAATAATACGCATGCTATTATAGCAGATGTAACTACACCTATTGCTATTGGAGCTACTGTATGAGCATAGAATACTTCTAATAATTCTATATCACTTGTTATTATAGATATTAAACTACCTTTTTCTTTTGATTCAAGTTTTGCTGGAGCTAATTTTCTTAACGCTTTGAAAACTTGATCTCTTAATATTGCAAGTATTGTAAACGCTATAAAGTGTCCTGAATACTGCTCTATAAATCTAAGTATACCTCTAAGTATTGCGCATACTATTACTATCTTTATAGCAGTAGAGGCACTAATTCCTACATTAAATCCTAATATATCTGCTCCTGCAACCATACCAAATGATGTTATTGCAGTTGCAGCTAAAAATCCTAATATACCGAATGATATAGTTATCATCATTATTGGTGCTAGTGGTTTTAAGACTTTTATAAGTCTTAACATTATTTTAAATCCTGATTGTCTCTTTTGTTCCATACTATATCACCTCGATTTCTTCTGAAACTTTTTCTAAGTTTTTGCTTTCTAATTCGTCGTATATATTTTCTAAATCATTTTGGTGATCTACAAGGTTTTTATATACTCCACCTTTTAACATAAGTTCGTTGTGACTTCCGCTTTCAGCTATTACGCCGTTTTCTAACATGTAGATTGTATCTGCATTTTTAACGTTTAATAATCTGTGTGAAATTATTATAACTGTTTTATCTTTAGATAATTTTTCTATACTTTCCCAAATTTTCTCTTCACTTTCTACATCTATATTTGAAGTAGCCTCGTCGAATATGTATATATCTGGGTTTTTGATTATTGTTCTAGCAAGACAAAGTCTTTGTTTTTGTCCACCTGAAAGTAAGTTTCCGCCTTCTCCAACTTTTGTATCAAGTTTGTTTGGAAGGTTTTTAACGAAGTTATCTAAGTTTGCTTCTTTTAATACTGCATAGATTTCTTCATCTGTAGCATCTTTTTTACCCATCCTAATATTTTCTCTTATTGTTGTATTGAATATATAAGCATTGTGATTTATAAATCCAATCTTTTTATTTAATACATCAAATGGTATGTCGTTTAGGTTAATTCCGTTAAATGTTATTTCCCCACCATCTACTTCGTCTATTTTAAGAAGTAAGCTAGTTATTGTACTTTTTCCTGAACCACTTTCTCCGACAAATGCAACTGTTTGTTTTTCTTTTATGTCTATATTTATGTTTTCTAATATTGTTCTTTTCTTGTCGTAACTATAAGACACATTTTCTAATTTTATGTCTATATTTTCAAGAGATTTCATTTGTTCGTCACTTAAAGATGGTTTTTCTTCAACTTCTATATCAAGTAAGTCGAATATTCTATCACTTGCTGATATACCATTCATAGCAACGTGGAATAGTGAGCCTAAAAGTCTCATTGGTAAGAAGAACTCCGCACTTAAAAGTATTATTATTAAAAGCCCACCAGGAGTTATTATTCCACTTCTAAATTGGCTTATTGCTATTAATATACCTACTGCTGAACCACCATAAGCAACTAAATCCATTATTGTTATTGAGTTTAATTGCATTAATAAAACTCTCATCGTTATTTTTCTGAAGTTTTCTGCATCTTCATTCATCTCTTTATTTTTTTCTTCGTCTAAGTCGAATATTTTTAAAGTAGTAAGACCTTGAAGATTTTCTAAGAATGAATCTCCTAAGTTAGTGTATACACCCCAGTATTTACTTAATAATTTTTTAGCTATTTTCATAACTGCCATTATTGTAAGCGGTATTAAAGGTACACATATTAATAATACTAATGCTACTTTAAAACTTATAAATGATACTACTGCAAATAATGTAAGTGGAGCTAATGCACTGTAGAATAATTGTGGTAAGAATCTACCAAAATAAATTTCTAATGCCTCAACACCATCAACACCTATTTGTACTACTGATGATGTAGATATAAATTTATTGTAATTTACACCTATATTTAATAATTTTTCATATATTTTTTCTCTTAAGACTTTTTTAACTTCACTTGATGAGTTAAGTGAAAATCTTGTTGAATAGTAATTTGCTAAAAATCTAATAACTAAAAGCGAAGTAATATAAAGTCCATCTCTTAAGTAGTTTATTTCTAAATTTGAATTTATTAATTTATCTATTGTATTTCCTATAAATAGGATAACTAATATATTACATATTATTGAGATCCAGTTCATTAAAACTGTCATTGCAATCCATTTTTTCGAGCTATTACATAAATCGAGTAATCTCTTTTTAAACATTTTACACCTCTTCAATTTCTATCGTCTTCATTTTTGTAAAGAATATAACTTTTGTAACCCACATAACAACAATTACCATTCTCATTATCGGACTTTTAATAGTTATAAACATAAATAGTAAAAGTAATGATACTGGTATAGTAAGCATTAATTTACCTCTTAAAGTCATTCCACCTTTTTCGTGGAAGTTTCTGACGTATTTATCGTATATTTTTGTATTCATAAATTTTTCACTTAATTTTTTACTACTACTTATATAACAGTAAGATGTTAAAAGTAATAGTGGTGTTGTCGGAAGTATCGGTAAAAATATACCTATTATCCCGACTATTAATGACAATGTTCCAAGAGCTATAAGCCCTATTTTTTTTATAGATATCATGTTTCTTTCCCCTTTTGTAAATTTTGGAAATTCGTTATTTAGTAAAACAAGAATGTCTATAAATAAACATCCTTGTCCCAAAATATATATAAGCTAATTACATATTTTATATTACACAAATTAATAATGATAAATATCAATATTATTTTAGCAAATCTTCTTAGGTATAAAGTAAACTTCTTCATCTTGCTTATGTATATATCCCGTTACATTATATACATCTTTTATAGTATCTTCATCCATAACTTCTTCTGATTTACCTTGTTTTATCAATTTACCATTTTTCATTATTACGATATTATGGCTGTAATTTATAGCTTGGTTTAAATCGTGTAAAACCATTATTATCGTGATATTATACTTTTCATTTAGAGCTTTTACTACTTCTAATATCTCTATTTGATGGTAAATATCTAGATAAGTTGTCGGCTCATCAAGTAATAATACATCTGTATTTTGTGCAAGCGACATAGCTATAAATGCCCTTTGCTTTTGTCCGCCTGATAGATTTACTACTTTTTTATCTTGTATTTCTTCTATTCCTGTGGCTTTTAATGCAAAGTCTATCATTTTTTCATTTTCTTCTTTATCTTCTTTTTTGACATTTGGATATATAGTTCTACCAAATGATACTAAATCTCTAACCGTTATATCATCTGGCGATTCATTTTCTTGATATACACATGAGATATATTTTGCGATCTCTTTTTGTTTTAATTTGCTTAAATCTTTATCTCCTAAGTATATTTTTCCGCTTTTCGGTTTTAAATAAGTAGATATCATATGTAAAAGTGTACTTTTTCCACTTCCATTCGGTCCAAGGATAGTGGTAACTTCTCCACTTTTAAATTCTAATGATAAATCTTTTATAAATTCTTTTTTCTTGTTATAAGAAAAACTTATATTTTGTAACTTAATCATTATTTTTTGCTCCTTCTAAGTATATAAATAAAGAATGGACCACCAATTAAACACATTGTTACCCCTACTGGTATTTCGTAAGGTCTAAATATATTCCTAGATACTGTATCTGCCACAAGTAGTAAAAATCCACCCATAACATAACTAAATGGTATTAGGAACTTATGACTAGATCCTATTAAGAATCTGCATATATGTGGTATTATAAGTCCTACAAACGATATAACACCACCAACTCCTGTAGATATACTACTTAAAAATACGGCTACAAAAGTTATTAAAACTCTTACTTTATTTACATTTAAACCTAAACTTTGAGCTGTTTTATCGCCAAGACCCATAAGGTCACAGCTTTTTATAACAAGTAGGCATAATACAAGCCCTATTACGCTGTAACAAGCTAATATTCTAAAGTCTGCCCAAGTCACATTTACTAAACTTCCTAAAAGCCAAGTCTGTATAGTAGAAACTCCTGAACTATTAAAAACTGTCATCATTGATGATAACGCGTTTAATATAGAGTTTACACATACACCTGCTAAAATTATTCTAACTGGTGAAAATCCCTTGTCCTCTCCTATTAGATAAACAAGACAAGCAGCTACTATACCACCTAAAAATGCTAGTATAAGTTTGTATTTAATAAATTGTGAAAATAACACCATTACAACTATAGATGCTAAACTAGCTCCTGATGATATACCGATTATCCCAGGGTCTGCTAGTGGGTTTTTCATAGTAGTTTGTAAAAGAGCTCCTGCTACTGCAAGGTTTCCACCTATTAAAACAGCACTTAAAACTCTCGGCATTCTAAGATCTTTAATTATTAAAAAGTTACCTGTTTGTCTATTTAAGAACATTCCCTCAAGTAACTCTTTAAATGAAATATCTAAACTACCTATTCTTAAGGATATTAATATTGTCAAAAATAAAATAAAAACTGTACCAAGTATCATGCATATTTTTTTAGAACTACTTAAAGTAGGTGTTTCTATTCTACTCATATAATATATCTCCTAATTTTTCTACTGCCTCAACTATTTGTAAGTTTGCACTCATTCCGAAATAACCATTTTCTAAATAAGTTATATCACCTTTTTTGACAGCATTTACATTTTGCCATAATTCTTTAGATAACTCATCTGCCACTGCTTTTTTTGCAGTATCTGGATCAGCATGAGTCATAACTAGTATTTTATCTGGATTTAATTTTATTATCTCTTCTAAGTTTAATTGAGTAAATGAAGTAGCTGCATTTGAGAATATATTATTTCCTCCTGCTAATTCTACTAAGTTACCAACATAACTTTTGTCTGTTGCAACCATTACGCTACCTGGTGCCCCGAATAATACTAATATTTTGTCATCAGATTTTTTATTAGAATTAACTTTTTCTTCTACTTTATTTATTTCATTTAATATTTCATCTGCTTTATCTTGTTTATTAAATTTTTCTCCTAAAGCAGATACTGTTTCTTTTAATCCATCAACTGTGCTTAAATTGTAAAAATCAGCATCTATGTTGTTTTCTTTAAATTGTTTTTCATAATCACTTCCTAGAGTATCTACACATATTACACTCGTAGGATTTAATGATTTTATTATTTCCATATCTGGACTCATTGGACTTCCAACTTGTGTTGCACCTTTTGCACTTTCTGGAAGGTCATAGTTAGTCTTTGGAACACCGCTAACCGCTACATCTAATCTATCAAGTATTTGAGTTATTGCAACAGATGTCGCTACAACTACATCCCCTTTATCAGTTGAATTATTATCTGAACTTGCGCTGTCTGTTTTGCTACTTGAACATCCAACTACAGAAAAAGTAATCATTAAAATAGATATTAAACATAAAATCTTTTTCAATTTATATTCCTCATTTCTTATATCGTACTGTCTTTTTTACTTTATTAAATTGTAATTTATATAAATTTAAATAATTTTCAAATCCATATTTTGACGTAATCTAATATATTTTCGATATTTAAATTATAATTATTCGTCAAAATTCTAAGAGAACTTACTCTGCAATTTCTCCCTTAATAATAAGTCTTTTTTTACCGCCATTTGTGCAAGTAACTAGAGTTATCTCTTTTTTACTCATATCTTGGCTAAGTACTGAAGTATTTTCAGCCTCTGTATCAAATTTTTCTGTTATCTTATATTTAAATATGCCCTTTGTAGTTTCAATTTCTATTTCATCGTTTATTTTTACTTTATGTAGTTCGTTAAATACTTGGTTATACAAATAACTACTATGTCCGGCAATTGAGAAGTTCCCTTCTTCTCCTGGCATAGCAGTTCCTTCAAAGTGACATGCGTAATATTTTAGATACTGATCATCTGTGCCCTCTACAATTACTGTCTCCAAACCTACCGACTTAACCCTCATAATTGCTATTTCTTCTCCAGGTTTGTAAGTTTGTTTTACTTCAGCTTGTTTTATTTCTTGTTTGAATTTTTCTATACTGTTGTTTTCAACGTATTTTGAATAATACCTTAATCCTTGTGGGATTATCATCATAGATAATCCCACAATAATTAAAAATATACTTATTTTTTTTCGCATCTATTTTTTCTTCTTAACAAATACTACTGCTCCAGCTATAACTACTACTATAGCTACTGCACCTGCTATTATTACAGGTGTAGAAGATTTAGATTCTTTCGCTTTTTCTTGAGTCTCTTCAGCATCATCTGATTCATTCTCAGTATTTACAGCTTCAACTTCTTCCTCTTCTACTTCTACTTCGTATTTTTCAACAAGTTCTAAAGTATCAAAATTAGGTATTATATCAAATTCAACGTCTCTTTCCATAGCGTCAACATATATTTGAGTTTTAATTTTTGAATCTAATGAGTCTACTTTAAATTTTAATTTTATAGTTGAAGCACCTTCTCCAGCTATTTCTTCTATATCTACAGATTTACCATCTACTGTAATTCTGTGGTTATTCATATATTCAGTCCCACTAAATTCTACTATATAGTTGTAAGTTTTATCACCTACTACTTCAAGTTGCATAGTTTCATTTAAATACGTTCTCGCCATGCTCATGCCTATTTCTTGTTCATGATAAACGTCATTTTTTAGGTTGTATAATCCAGGTTCTATATCTTCATTTCCAGCAGCAAATGCTACATTAGTAAAACAAAGTATAGTTAAACATATAGTAAATAAATGCTTTAAAATTTTCATTCTTAAATCCTACTTTCTTTTTCTTCTTCCTATAAATGCTCCTAGTGCAGTTATTAAACTACCACCAGCTAACATTGATTCTGCGTTTATTACGCTACCTGTTTGTGGTAAACTACCGTCAGTTCCTTCGATATCTTTTACAAATGTATAAGTGCTTTCTAATAATTGTACGCCGAACTCAACAGATCTACTCATTGGTATTATGTATGCACTTACTTTTATATCATCTTTTAAAGAGCTTATTTTAAATCTATAGCTTTTGCTAGTTGATGAAGATGATGTTACTTGATGGTTTACTAATGAACCATTTACATAGAATTTATGATTGTTCATTAAATCTACACCTGTAAATGTAAGTGTTAAGTAAAGTTGTCCATCTATATCTTCTACTTTAGAAATTTGATTTAAGTATTTTCTAGCCATTTGTCTACCAGTCTCGTTGTTGTGAACTACATTATTTTGTATTGTGTATAGTTTACCTTTTACAACAGTATCTCCAACTACAGTATCATTTGAACCAGTGTTTGAATCATTTGATCCTGAACCTAAGCTTCCTCCTGGTATATTACCTGAGTTGTTGTTTTCTGGTAATTGAGCTTCTTGGTTGGCACTTACAAATTTTAATGTAGATTGATTTAATTTTAAATCGAAATCAACTGTTCTACCCATTGCATCTATATATGTACTTATGTTAAGTTTTGATGATAAACTTGGTATTTCTACTTTTATTCTTATAGTGTCATTCCCAACATTTGTTTTTGTATAGTTTAAAGTTTTTGAGTTAGCTTTTATAACTATATTTTTCATTAAACTACTTTGTCCCATTTCAAATGTTAAGTAGTATTTTCCATCTTTTATTTCTACATTACTAGTTTCATTTAAGATTCCTCTAACCATAGAGTATCCTACTTGATTGTCTAAGATTACAATATTTTTTACTTGATAATGACCATTTTTAAGTGTTCCATTTGATGGAGCATCGTTATTTTCATCTTTATCTGAAGTAGATCCATTTGAATTGTTTCCATTGTTTGAATTATTTCCACTATCTACATTGTCATTTTTATCTTCTTCTTTATCTTCTTCTTTATCATTTTCATCTTGTTCAGGTTTTTGTTCAGGTTGTTGCTCAGGCTTTTGAGTTGGGCTTGTAACAGTATCGTCCTTATCTTCTTCAGTTGAACCTGATGCTATTTTTGCATCTACTCTAGCAGCTGCGTTTACTATAAAGTTTCCAAATGGATTTATTTCGAAGTTTACTCTTATATCATCTTGTAAAGAAGCTATTTCAAAAGTAATAGTTCTAGTTGTTCCATTTAACTCATTTTTATACTCTACTGCTTTACCATTTATAGTAGGTACTACAGATTTCATTAATTCTCCAGAGCTTAAAACTAAAACTAGATATCTCTTTCCATTTTCTACTTTTATGTAGCTATCTTGTAAATAAGAGTTTGCAGATGATACTTCATCTGAATTATCTTTTCTTAAAGTTGTGTTTAAGTCTATTCTTTGTTGACTTGATAAAACAACACTTTGTCCGTTAGTTAGTTCTGCTGCATATGAACTACTTACACTCCCCCCAAATATTGTTAAAATTGCTAATGCAGCCATAGCTGTTTTTACCTTTTTGTTTTTAAATATCATGGTACTCCTCACTTTCCTATTTTCTTATATAAGAGTAACATATTATGATAATCATTGTCAATTAAAAATAACTATGTTTTTCAATGAAATTTATTAAATCATTTTAATTTGTCTTTTTTCTAATTATTTATCTAATTTTTTAAAATTTAATGTTTGTTGAAAATATAAATTTATTAGACTATAATTTAAATATAGAATAATCTATATAGTTTTTAAAAAAGTTTTCTTTGGGAGGGGATTTAATCATGGAATTTGGCGATAGAATTTTATATGACAATGGTAGTGAAAGTTCTTTAGGGGTATATTTAAAAGAAATAAGTACACATGAAGCTTTAGTAAGACTTGACGATGATTCAATAAAAAAAGTATTACCTAAAGAAAAACTTATATTTGTAAAAAATATGGACAATATGGATTTAGCACAAGCTTTAATAGTTGCCGACTATATAGCTAAAGAAAAATATGATGGGCATTATACTTTATTTGGATTTTCAACTGGATATAGATTTTGCTTTGGAACATTAGATAAAGTTTCTTATCATACTACACATTTAATGCCTCTTGGTAAAACTATTGAAGAAGCTATTAAAAAAGCAATCGACGGCAAAGTCGATGTTGATCTTATTTTAGATAAGGAAGATAAAATGCTAAGATAGGTATTATATATTTTTCAATTATTTATATCGATGTAGTTTACAAAACTTGTATCAATTTTAAAGTGGTACAAGTTTTTTCTATGTATACTTGTTATTTTTGGAATAGTTTGTAAACTCTTAGAATACTTATTAATTAAGAATTATACTAAATCTTTATTAATTAATCTAGGAGGGATTTAATATGAATAATGTGTCTGCAAATCTTAGGATATATTTTGAAGAACCAAATTGGATTTGTGAATATTTTAGAAAAACTGGTGGTGAAATAGAAGTATGTAAATTATTTTTCGACTTTGAGCCTGTACCTAATGATATATATAAATATTTCTTAGAAAATTTTAATAATTTAACTTTTAAAAAAAGTAAGTTTAATATAGACAAATCAATACTAATTTAGATTTTAATACTCTAATTAAATAAAAAAGCGTGCTCTTTATAAAAATTGCACGCTTTTTCTAAGTAGTGGAATAAACCTATTACATAAATGGAATAAATTCTGCCTTAATCTATATCATCTAACCAGCAAGTATCTTTATCTATTTTTTTAGCAAATATTCTACCATAGTCTTTTTTATATTTAGCTTCATGGAATTTAAATATCATTTTATCTTCTAATTTACCTACTACTTCTATTTTTCCCATTTCACAAGAGAAACAATATTTAAAGCATTTTCCTTGTCCATTTTGCATGGCTTTTGCACCTTCAATTATATTATAACCTCTTTCAAATGGAACCTGAAATTGGCTTTTTACTCCACTTACTGGTCTACATTGGAATATATAATAAGGTACTATTCCAATTGATGTAAGTTTTTTAAGTAAATTTCCTAAAATGTTAGGGTCATCATTTATTCCCTTTAAAAGTACAGTTTGATTTTTTACTACTATGCCAATTTCTTGAAGCATTTTTATTGCTTTTTTAGCTTCATCTGTAACTTCATTTGGATGGTTGAATTGTGTCACTACATAGATTTGTTTTTTCTTTGAATATTTCTTTAATATATCTAAAAATTCACAATCTTCAGATATTCTCTGAGGCATAACTACAGGTATTCTAGTTCCAAATCTTATAAAATCTAAATGTTCTATAGGTGTAAATAATTCTAATAAATACTCTATTTTCTTATTTGAATTTACAAAAGAATCTCCTCCAGAAATAAGGACATTTGATATTTCCTTGTGTTCTTTTATATATTCGACCATTTGATCAAAATGTTTAGCTATTTCTTCATCAGATACTCCAACTAATCTTTTTCTAAAACAATGTCTACAATACATTGCACATTTATTAGTCGATAAAATCATTACGGTTTCATCATATTTATGCTGCATTCCTGTAATTACAGTGTTGTCACCTTCTCCACTAGTGTCAAATGTACCTTCTAAGTTTTTTTCAAACTCTGATGGTATTGCCATCTTTTTTATTGGGTCATTTTTATCTTCTTTGTTAATAAGCGACAAATAATACGGTGGTATAGATATTGGAAATTTTTCTGCTATCCCCATTATATTTTTTTGTTCACTCGGGTTTAAATCTAAGAGTACAAATAAATCATTTAATTTATTTATATTTTTCTCTAGTATTGCTGGACAACTCATAAATATCACCCCTAATTTATTTTTATAATTATATTATACCAAAATATAACAAATCATTCTATTTTTATTATATTCAATATTATTACATCACTTTACATTTTATTTTAAGATGTAACTTTAAGCTTTAAATTTCACAAATATTCACTCTTTTATTTTTATAGAAATTATATTTTTATTATCAAAAATATAATTTCTATAGTTTTTTATTTAGTATACTTAGTATTTAAATGTTGTTATTTAACTTTTCTTGGTATAGTATAATCTCATTTAATATTTCTTCTGTACCTTTAAAGCTGTTTTGTGTACTTATCGAAAATAAAGTATCTTTATTTAATAAATTTGTTAAATCCCCATGATTGAGAACATAAGAATTTTTACAAATATCTAACATATCTTTATCCATAATTGAATCCCCAATTGCACATGTTTCTTCGCATTTAAATTTATCACATATATATTTTATAGCTGTCGATTTCTTTAATGCACTAGGTACAAAATAAACTTTTGTACTATTTATATATGTATCCCAATTTAGGTGTTTTATTTGTTTTACGAAAGGTTCTATTGATTTAAAGTCAAAAGTTGATTTGTCTACTACAATATACAGAAAAAGCTCTTCTGCTTTTCTAATTTTTTTTATTCCATCTATTTTTTTATATTTTTCTAATAATTCAATTATATCTTCAATATGTGAACTTAGTTTTAATTTTTCCTTTATAAATAATTCATACTCTTTGTCTATTTCTTTGTCTACTAAAATATTTCCGCCATTTGAAGTTATTGCATATTTAAAGTCTAATCCATATCTTGAAAATGAGATTCTTTTAAATTGATCTATTGTTCTTGTTGTTGTAGGTATAAAATAGCTGCTTTGCTTTATTTTTTTAATTAACTCTATCGTCTTTTTAGATATATACGATATATTTTCACCGTTGTAAAGTTCTATTTCCAACTCACTATTGTCATTTTCAAAAAATCTTTTTGAATATATTATACTTCTATCTAAATCTGAAAATACTATCATATTATATATCCTTCATTTGTTTTATTATTCCACAACAACTATACGCTTTAAAATCAAATTCTTCTACTTCTACATTTTTTTCTTTTGCCAAAACTAATATATGTCGTAGCTTTTCATTATTCAAGTCATCCACAAGTATTTTATATGGTACTCTTCTTAAAAGTACTCTCGTCGTCTCTCCTACTCCAGGTTTTATAAAATTTATATCTTTTATATCGTACTTCTCTTTTATATTTATAATATCTTCATTCCCAATTTGCGTTATTTTATCGTTTGTCCAATTTTTAACTTCTATATCTATATTTTTATATTGTCCTTTAAAACAAGACTCTATTGTATCTATATAGTTATTTGACTCGTCAACATCTTTTAATTCTCTATAGTATTTTGCCCCATGGAAATCATCTTTTCCAATTAAATCATCTCTGAGTACGGTTCTACTTATAAGCCCACTTACTGTTGAATTTAGACAAGCACTTGGAATTAAAAAATCCTCCCTTATTCCATATACATTTGAATATCCACATGGGTCTGCAAGCACTGCTAAAGATGAATCAAAATCCATTTTAAAAATTTTATTAAGCTCTATACAAGCTTTTTTAAGTTCATTAGCTATGGTTCCTTTTCCTGTCCAACCATCTATAAATTGTATGTTTTTACTGTCATGATGATTTTCTATTATGTATTTAATTGCATTTATATCTATACCCCTATCTCTTATTATAGATATAGTATAATGAGGTAAATCTAAATTATATCTCTGTTTTATATACCTCTTTACAAGTATTCCTATAGGTGTTCCAGCTCTTGCTAGCGAAACTAATACTGGTTTTTGATTATGTCTTTTTAAGATTTTTTCACTCATTACTCCGATTGAAAAAGCTAATTTTTCTTTGTTTTCTTTTAATTTTTCTCTATATAAAGTTAAATACTCCTCACTTACTTGATATTCTACAGGTATCATCTCTGAATAATGAGTCCCACTTTGTATTTTTCTCTCTCTTGTTAAATTATCTTCCTCTACTATCATATTTGATATATCTTTTAATAAAAAGATTACATCTTCTTTGCTATATGTTGAAAATTCCTTCATACTATTCTCCCTTTATCGATTTGAATATATTATTTAAATAAAACTATATTTAACTCTTTTATATCTGTATTTGAAAAAATATTTATAATTTCATTAAAATCATTTTTATCTTTATTTAACTCGCAAAATAAAAAACATTTATCATAATGTGATTTGTTTATATTATATACGTAGTTGACTATATCCTTATTATAAAGACTATTATGAGTAAACTTTGTTTTTATTGGATATTTCTCTATGTCTAAGTCTATTATCGGACTTCTAGTTGTCGAGTGATAATATATATCCTTCTGTTTAAATTGATTTGCAAATAACATAGGTATATACATAAATTCTTCACTGCCCAAAAATAATACTTTTTCATTATCTGATATATTTAATTTAAAGCACTCTCTTTGAACTTTATATATCAATTCTTTTTGGTCTTCTTTATTTATTCCAAATCTTCCTGTGTATTTTATGTACTTCTTATCTAATTCATATTTATCCATATTTAAATAAATATAAGATACTTTTAAGTTGTTATTTTTATAAGTACATAGATTTATATTTTTGCTTTCTTTAATTATATTTTCAATTTTTTCTTCGTCACAATTAAATGTAAAACTTCCTGAAAACAAATATACAAAATTTATCTCTGTATTTAATTCTTGCTCTAATTTTTTAAATCTATTAAAAGAGTCTTTATCCATCCAATTTAATATAGAGCAAATTGTATATCTCCTTTTTGGATATAATTTATTTATTTTTTTTATTAAATTTACACATGTATTTCCCGTGGTTATTTCATCATCGACTAATATTATCTCCTCTCCATCTTTAAAATAATTTAAATCCTCATAATAAAGATAGTGATTAGTTGCATGTGAATGTTCTTCTAAAAAATCTAAAGTTTTTTTGTTTGGTACTATTTCCCTTGTTGTATGAATAAATTCAAAATCAGCATTTATATGGCTAAATACACTATGTCCTAATGCTGTTGCTGTCTCTGCAAAAGATATAACCACACCAGAACTTAAGTAATTATATTTTTTCTCATATACCTCTACTAATTTTTCACCCAAATTATCCATATCACTAGCTCTACATGGTAGATGTTTCCCCAAAGTTTTTGATATAAATAAAAATCTTCTTTTCTTATTATTTCTAATAGCTAAATCCAAATAATCATCTATGTTTAAATCTAATATATTTTCTTTAAGTTCTATATTATATTCAAAATTCAAATTTTCTTTTAGATAATTTTTATCTATACTATCATTTGATATTTTTTTACTATTTAAATTATCTTTATAATCTATACATTCTTTATCTTGTAGTTTTAATAAGCTCATTATAATCTACCCCCTTATTTAAAACCCCATATATATATGCTAGATTTATAATTTTTTTTGCCCATTTATAATGTGGTTTGTACTCATTCATCTTATTTCCAGACGCACTTTTTTTAACTCCAATTTCTGAATTATAATTTTTTATTATATCTTTCGCATCTATATAATCTTCATAACTAACAGTATGTAAAGCTTGTACTATTTCTACTTGCTTGGGATGTATAACTGTTTTTCCCACAAACCCATGAAATTTATCTAATTCAATCTCCTTTATATAAAGCTGTCTTATTTTCTCATCATCCATATTAAATAATTCACTTACTCCAGCACTTATTGGTATGTCTATTTCATCTCTATTTAAATAGTTTATAACATCTTCAATAAATGAAGTCGCTATAAGATTATCATATATACAAAATTCTCTTCTACGTCTTATTCCATACATACCTAATACATCAGTAAGTCCAATTCTTATGCCTAGTACCCTTTCTTTGTGATTTAATATACTGTTATATATACCTTTAAAATAAGTTTCTTTGACTTCTTTATATATAAAATCCTTTGACTCTATTATCGGTATAATATACATATTATTTAAATCAAAACTATCTAATATACTTATAAATGTTTCTAATAAAGCTCCATTTGCTTTTGGTATTATTATTCCTGTTATAAAATCCTTATTCTTTATAAGTATATCTTTTATTCTTTTTAGCTGATCTTGATTTTTTACCCTTATAAATATAAGTGGTAATTTATCAACTTTGCAAAATACTTGTTTAGATAAATCATCTAAAACAAGTTCTAAATTTTCAATAGCCTCATTTTCCCCAAATTCACCTATTGCATCTTCTAAGCATATTGCAAGTGGTTTAGGCTCTTTTTCTTGATTTACAACACTTTTATATATTTGGTTGTATTTATTTGCTGGAATATATAAAAAAGCTCCAAGAGCATATTTTAATATATCTTTATCACTATTTTGATCAAACTCTTGAGGTTTTTTATAAAAAATATTATTTAATCTCTCTTCTCCTATATAATTAAAATACTTCACCTTTTCCTCCCAATTTATAAGATATTTATATTAATGATTATAATTATAATTGTATTTTATAATTACAACAATGATAATTATAAAAACTATAATAAAAAGGGAGGTCTTTTTGACTCTCCCTTTTCTAAATTTTATATTAAAATATATTATTTTCTTTTATAAGCATTTACAACAGAAGTATTTAATTCTTCTAGTCTTCTAGTGTTGTTAGCTATCTCATCTCTATTAGCTTGCTCTATCCTCATAGTCTCTTCTATACCATTTTTTATTGTATTGTGCATTTTTTCTAATGTCTCTATTTGAATAGAACTTGAGTTTGCCATCTTTGCAATTTGAGTACTCGCTTGAGATACATTTTGTGCATTTCTAAGAAGTAATTCATTAGTCTTATCGTCAAGTGCTTGTAGAGACTTAGTTTGTAGCTCTTGTTTTTTAATAAGTATTGCTTGAGATAAACATTGTTTAAATACAGGAAGTGTGACTATAAATGCACTATTTATTTTTCTCATTAAACCATAATTGTTGTGTTGCATACTTCTAAGCATAGGTATAGTTTGTAGAGATATATTTTCAGACACTCTAAGATCATACACTCTTTGAACTAACATATCCTTTATATTTAATAGCTCTTTATAATTTTCCATATCCATTTGATCTCCACTTTCGGCTTTTGCCTTAAATTGCGGAAGTAAATCATTATCTAGTTCTTCTATAGCCATCTCACCTGCTACTATGTATTTTTCAAGCTCATTGTAGTAGTTAAAGTTTTCATTTAACATAGCTCCTAATTGTTTATTAGAATCTTGTATTTCTCTTTCGTATCTTTGAAGCTCTATTTGTATTTTTTCAACTTCGCCACCTAGAGTTTCATATTTTTGGAACATAACTTCTAATGCACTATTTGCCTTTTTAAATAGCTTTTGGAAAAATCCAGGTTCTTTAGTTTGAGCAAAGTCATCTAAATCGAATTTATCCATTATTTTAGTAAGTCTAACTAACATCTCTGAATTTTTTTCATTTTGATTCATTTTTATAGTTGAAAGCAAACTATCCGAAACTCTTGAAATTCCTTCAGAAGCACCTTTACCAAATTGAAGTATAGTATTTGGATTATCTACTTCTATTAATGAAGTAAGTTGTTCAACTTCTTTAGATTGTCTAAGCTCATTTTTTTTCTTGTCTGTATACTCAACTATATCGAAGTTGTCTTGTTGTACTTCTTCTATAACTTCTTGTTTGTCATTATTTACAACATTATTATTGTTTGAAAATTTACTAATATCTATACCCATTATTAATCACTCCATTTCCCAAATAGTTTTTCTAAGAATGAACCTACACTCTTATTTGTATTGTTGTTAGTATTTTTATTAGACATATATTTTAAATTATAATTTATTACATCTAATCTATGAATATCTACAATTTGATTGTTTATTATATTTTCAATGCAATTTACTCCAGCTGGTGTAAATATAATTATATCAAATCCAATTTTACTTAAAACAAGAAGTAAAAATACGATTTCTTTTGTAAACATATTCATTTTTTCTATATATATTATTAATTTAGGATTTATATCTGCATAATCAAAACTATTTATTAAATACACAAATCTTTCATTCATATTTAAAACGCTATAAAGTCCTTTTACTATATCATCTTTAGTAAGGCCTTCTATAAACATATCGCTTAAAATACTCTCTTCTACCTTGTCTAGTATTATCTCTTGCCATCTCAAGCTTAAACTTGAAATTGAAAAGCTCTTTTCTTTTATAATAGCTTTTTTATTTAACTTACCATTTTGCCCAATAAAAAACGATAAATTATATCCTTCTCTTGTAAATGGTTTTGAAAGAGCTCTTGTATTATCATCATATTGTATAAAATATGAGAAATCTTTTATTTGTAATTTATCAAGTAATGAATAATATTCATCTAAATCCCTATAGACTCCATCTATTTTTGTAAAAAATACTGGTAAAGTAACTAACTCATCATCAAATTTAAATCCAGGTCTCAACTTTAAAGGCTCATTCCAGTATATATTTACTTCATCTACTGTAGAACTAAGAAGTAATGATTTTATATTTCTATTTTGAAGCTGCCAAGGTTTTATAAAGCCAGAATCATTTAAAAGTTCATCGCTTATCTTTCTAGATGCTTGTGCTCCTACAGTATATGCTTTTTTTATGCTTGATTTTTCTACTATTTCACCTTTTTGAACTCTATCATCAAAAGAAAGTCTTTCATTTACAATTTGATTGTTTTCTAATTCTATTTTGAATTTTTCAAGATTTATATTTGCAAATTCACTAAGTCCATTTGGATTTATATAAAGTATATCAAATCCTGCAAAGTAAAGTATTAATAGAAAATAAAGCTCGTGCTTTTTTATATCCCCATAAAATACAACTTTTGGAGCATCTTTATAATCAATAACTAAAGGATTTATATATATTCTTATCCAGCTCATTACTTTTATTATAAAATTGAATTTAACTCTATCATTATTAAAGTTTTTGTCTTCTTCTTTTAGAAGAATGTCAAATCCTCTTTTTATCCTGTTGTTGATTTCTTCATATCTTACTAAGTCTATATCCAAGTCAAAAACACTTCCATTATATTTAGATACTTTGCTTTTTAAGTAAGATATTATATCAAAATCATCTGGATTCAGTATATTGCCTTTAAATAGACATATGTTTTTCTTCTTTTTTATTTCTCTATTTAAATTGTATATTTCTGAATTATAAATATCTTCATTATCAATTCCTATATAAGATATAAAATAATTTTCATATCCTTTAGCTGATGTATAGTTACCCCTGTCCGATTGGCTGGAGAATATTTTACCAAATATATTTGATTTATTACCTAACTCCATCTTATCCTCCTTATAATCTGCCATTTATTATTTTAGCTACTTCATTTTTAATAAAAACAAAGTAGCTAAAACTTATTATGCCTCTACTTTTGGCATATTTTCATCATATTTATTTTCTTTTTTAAATAATCTAAATACAAATTTAACTGCTTCATCTACTATTATAACAGTAAATGATAGAGCTAATACTTTTCCCCATTCCATAACACTTAAAGGAACTGCATTGAAGAAATCTTTAAACACTTGTGTAAAGAATATTTGTGCTACTCCTGTAATTGCTATTATTTGTAACGCTAATTTATTTTTAGTTAAATTAGGTATTATACTGTCAAAGTTAAATTCTCTACAGTTAAATGCGTTGAATAATGCACTAAATGCAAATATACCAAACATTACTGTTTCGCCTTTTGCCTCAGAAACATTTAATATGTTAAATGAAGATTGTAACATAAGTATTAATGTTATATAAAGAGCATTACCTATAATTGTGAATATCATAGATTTTGTAATTATACTTGCATTTCTATTTACTGGTTTTCTATCAAGTACATGGTTTCTAACTGGTTCAAGACCTAAAGCAAGTGCTGGAGGTCCATCCATTATTATATTAACCCATAGTAATTGTATAGTTGTAAAAGGCATTTCTTGGCCTGCTACTTGTGAAATTATAGCAACTAAGAATGCTATGATATTAACTGTAAGCTGGAATTGTACGAATCTTTGGAAGTTGTCATAAATTCCTCTACCCCATTTAATACCACTTACTATTGTTGAGAATGAGTCATCTGTAAGTATTATATCAGCTGCATTTTTAGAAACTTCTGTTCCTGATATACCCATAGCTATACCTACATCAGCTTTTGATAATGCAGGTGCATCATTTATACCGTCTCCAGTTACTGCTACTACTTCACCATCAGCTTGTAGAGCTTGAACTATTCTCATTTTACTATCTGGTTTACTTCTTGCAACTATTGATATAGTTTTAATTTCTTCTTTTAATTCTTCATCAGTTAAAGTATCTATATATGATGCCTCTACAGCTCTCATATTATTTTTAAGAAGACCTAAATCTTCTCCTATTGCTCTAGCTGTGTTTATATTGTCTCCTGTAAGCATTTTTACAGCAACACCTGCATGATTTGCAGTTTCAACAGCTTCTTTAACATCTGGTCTAAGTGGATCTCTTATTCCAACAAACCCACCAAATACTAAACTTTGTTCACATTTTTCTATGCTTATTTCATCTTCTTCAAGTGCTAAGGCTGCTTCTTGTGACTCGTCATAAAGAGGCATTTCTTTATATGCAAACCCTAAAGCTCTCATAGATTTTTCTTGTAATTTCGCTATTTCAGAAATTATTTTTTCTTTTCTTTCTTTAGTAAGTTCTTTTATGCCATCTGGCTCTTGTACATATTTACAAAGTTCAAGGATTATCTCTGGAGCACCTTTTGTAAGTAATATGTATTTATTATTTTCACTTATTATAGTAGACATTCTCTTTAAGTTAGAAGAGAATTGATTTTGAGCTATTATTATAGCTTTGTTTCTCATTTTTCTATAATCAGTGTCTTTATTTCTAAGAAGTAGGGCACATTCTGTTGCACTACCTAAATATTTAGTTTCATCTTCATTTACTTCTATATCTGCTGTAGAGTTTATTGTACAGTTTTCTAAGAAGTAACTGTTAGATTCTATTTTGTCTTCTACATATCTACCATCTATGTAAGCAACTTCTACAGTCATTCTATTTTGAGTTAATGTACCAGTTTTATCTGAACATATAACTGAAACTGAGCCTATTGTCTCACAAGCTTCTTTTTTAGTAACTAAGGCATTTATTTTTGCCATCTTTTGCATTGTTATTGCAAGAGTCATATTTATCATAGTTGGAAGACCTTCTGGTACTGCAGCAACTATTAAAGCTACACAAACTGTAAATGCTGTTTTAACTTCATCTATAGAATCTAAAAATGCAAATACGTTTGATGTATCTACTTTAAGTCCATTTAACACCATTTTTACTACCATAAATATAAATAGTAAACCAGCTATTGCACTTGAAACTTTGGCTATCATGCCTCCTAAGTTTCCAAGTTTTATTTGAAGTGGTGTTTCTTCTTCATCACTTGACAGATGTCTTGCTATATCTCCCATTTGAGTATTATCCCCTATAGAAGTTACAACCATCATACCTGTACCATAAGCAACAAGTGTACCACCAAACACCATATTTATTTGTTTTGCTGGTATTGGCTCAAGTTCTTTAATGCCATCTTTAGTTTCTACTTTTTCCATGCCAATAATAGCATCACATTTTTTAGATACATCATCAGATTCACCTGTTAACATATCCTCTCTTACTTTTAAATTGATGCTTTTTATAAGTCTACCATCTGCTGGAATCATGTCCCCTGTTTCAATAAATACTATATCTCCAGGAACTAATTCTGATTTTGAAACTTGTTCTACTTGGCCATTTCGAAGCACCTTAACTTCTATATTTTCAGTTAGTTTTGATAATGCTTCTGCTGCTTTTTTAGAACGTCCCTCAGTTATCATACCTATCGCTATACCTATTGCTATAGCACAAACTATACCTATAGCATCGTGGAACTCTCCAATAATAGCACTTATTATAGCTGCTATTATAAGTATAACTATCATCGGCTCTGATAGCGCATCTTTTAAATCATCCCAAAAGCTACCTTCTTCTACTGGTGTGAATTCATTTAGGCCGTATTTTTCTCTCCTTGATTTTACATCTTGAGAAGAAAGACCTCTATCCCTATTTACACCGAGCTCTTTTAGTACATCTTCTTTACTTTCACTATAAAATTTCATTTTTACACTCCGTATGCTTTTCTTTCAAGATTTCTTTTCATATCATTTAATCCTGTGTCATTTGTTCCTTCTCCTATTGCAGAGAATTTCCAAGTTTTATTGTATCTATATATAAGCCCTACTATTAATGCTGTTTTTCCACTGTAATCATCAGATAAGTTATATCTAGCGATTTCTGTGTTAGTTTTAGCATCAGCCATTCTTATATATGCATTTTTAATCATACCAAAATTTTGCTTTCTTCTGACACAGTCATATATATTTACGACAAATAGTAATTTGTCAACTTGAGCAGGTATTTTATCTAAGTCAACTAAAATTACCTCATCATCACCTGCTCCTTCTCCAGTTAAGTTATCGCCTGTATGTATTATAGAATCATTTTTTGTTCTTAAATTACCAAAGTAAATTAAGTCGACTGGTGTGCTATCTTCATTTAATAAAAATACAGATGCATCGCAGTCTATATCAGCTTGTCCTGAACCAAATAGAGCTTTTAAAAAACCTCCACCTTGTTCAACTGGATCCCAGCCTAATCCTACTCTTATTGCACTTAACCCTGGATTAGATTTTTTTAAATCGATTTTTTGTCCTTTTTTAAGATTTATTGCCATAATACTCCTCCATAGAATTTGTTTTATACGTTTAATCCGTAATTTTTACAAAGAGCTTCAAGTCCACCTTCAAATCCTGAGCCCACTGCAGAGAATTTCCATTCTCCATTATTTTTATATATTTCACAAACAACTACTGCAGTTTCTATAGAGAAATCTTCACCTAAATCATATCTAAGTAATTCTTCATCATTGTCTGAATTTAAAAGTCTTACATATGAATTATTTACTTGTCCAAAGTTTTGTCTTCTTTCTTTAGCTTCATATATAGTAACTGTTACTGCTATTTTGTCTACAGTGTCTGGCATTTTTGAAAAATCTACTAATATTTCTTCGTCATCACCATCGCCATCACCAGTTCTATTATCACCTAGATGTTCTACAGCGCCTGATGGATGTTTTAAATTGTTATAGAATATAAAATCTTCGTCATGTTCTACTTTTCCGCTTTTGCCTACCATAAATAAGCTTACATCTAAGTCGAAGTCACTTCCTCCATCAAACATATTAGTATCCCAACCTAATCCTAATTTAATATGTTTAAGTCCTGGATTTCCTTTAGTTAAGTTAATCTTTTGTCCTTTTTTTAATTGAATTGGCATTTTTATTCCCCCAAAAAATTATTTTTATACATTCACTCCAAAATTTTTACAAAGTGCTTCAAGCCCACCTTCAAATCCTGAACCTAATGCGTTAAATTTCCATTCGCCATTATGTCTATATATTTCGCATACTACTATTGCAGTTTCTATAGAAAAATCTTCGCCTAATTCATAATTTAGAAGCTCTTGGTTATTGTCTGTATTTACTACTCTTACATAAGAATTGTTAACTTGTCCAAAGTTTTGTCTTCTTTCTTGTGCTTCATGTATAGTTACAGTAAAAGCAATTTTGTTTACATTTTGTGGCACTAAACTTAAATCCAGCTTTATTTGCTCGTCATCACCATCGCCTTTTCCAGTTAAATTATCTCCTAAATGTTCAACGGCACCTGATGAATGCTTTAAATTATTGTAGAAAATAAAATCAGAGTCACTATTGACTTTGTCGTTTTCTCCCAATAAAAATGCTGCTGAATCTAGGTCAAAATCAAACCCTCCGTCGTATTTATTAGTATCCCATCCTAGTCCTACAACTATATTTTTAAGACCTGGGTTTCCTTTAGTTAAACTAACTTTTTGACCTTTTGATAATGTAATCGCCATTGTTATCTCTCCTTTTTTAATTTTTGTTAAATATACTACCCTATTAAATACTATTATATCATTTTTTACATCATATAGGAAATATTATTAACTTGTCTCATCTTATTATTTATCACATTTAAGCTCATCTATTTCAAATCAATTTATAATACTTTTTTCTATTTTGTAACATAATATAAGCGAGGTGATTATAATGAGAAATTTAATTTTATTTTTATTAATTTTTATATTAAATACTAATATCTATATCGATTATTCATATGGACTAGAATCATTTAACCTAAGTCCTATTGAGCTAGATTATAATTTTTATGATTTAAATAATTTTATTAGTACCGATACTCTTAAATATTCATACTGTCAGTATAGAGCATATTTAGAGAATTTAAACTATGAGTTAAAAGACAATAGAGAATTTAAAAATGCCTCTTTAGAAGATATTTTAACTAACTTAGATTCTATACCTAACGATATAGCTTTAAAAGTCAAAATGAATGCTTCACATGCTCTAAATTACGAATATTTTTTTAAAAGTTTATCTCCTGAAAAAACATTTATTAAAGGAAATCTTTTAAAAGAAATAAACAAATCATTTTCATCTTTTGACAATTTTAAATCTGAGTTTAAAAAACTTGCATTAGATTCAAAGGCAACTTGGATTTTTTTAGCTAAAAATTCTCAAGATAAATTGTATTTAACTACATCAAAAGAAATTTCTTGTCCAATTATTTATAAACATCAAATTGTACTATGTCTAAATATAGATGAAGAACTCTATTCAAATAAAAGTAAACTTGTCGATAATTTCTTTAGCTTTGTAAACTGGCAAGAAGCTAATAAAAATTTTAATAAAAAAAATAAATAATTAAATAAAATTAGAGGTTAAAATCTAACCTCTAGTTGTTTTTCATTGTTTATTATATAGTTTTATCTAATTTTTTTATTTGCTTCTATATAGTCTTCATCTTCTTGTCCTTCTTTTTCTTTATGAGATACCTTTTCTTCTATATAATCTAAATCTTTATTTAATTTATCTCCTAATTTCCATGCTGCAAATACAACTATACAGAATCCGATAATTTTTATTGGACTTGTAATAAAGCCGTATATATCTTGGCCTATATAGCTTAAAACTAAAAACATTATAAATTTCCCTGATAGTACTGCTGAAATAAATGTAGTTTTATGTCTCTTGCTTATGGCAGAAGCAATCGTTATTACACAAGCAGGTAAGAATGGACATGCATATGCTATAAACAATAGTTTAAATCCTTTTTTTTCTATCCATAAAATAGCTTTTTGTATTTTATCATTTTTAATTTTATCTAGTATTTTACTGTTTTCACTTATTTTATAAATTAGCGAAAATAAACATACAGTTCCAGTCACAGAACCTAACCATGATATTAAAAAACCTTTTAACATCCCAAATAATGCTGCATTAGCAGTTATTAATGCAACTAAAGGTAGCATAGGTATAAAACTCTCTATAAATGTGCTAAAAAATCCTACACATAATGAAAGTACCCAATAATCTTTAACTATGTTTTGTAAAGCTTCTATATATTCCATAATATCTTTCTCCTTAGTTTTAAATACTATAAAACTGTTATTTCAAAGAGATTTATCTTTATTTTAACCACTTATTTATTTTATATTTTAAATCTCTTATAAATATGCTCCTTTTAGAATTGAATAATTATCTTATAATATGATTATAACCTATTTAATACTATTTTTTATTTAATTATTCTTACATTTTGATAACAATTATGTAAGAATATATTTAAGAAACTTGTAATAAACAAAAAAAGAGTTAAAAATATATTTGAATATTTTTAACTCTTTTTTATTATTGTTGTTGTTTAAAATGTAAATCCATTTGTGGATATGGTATATCTATACCTTCTTCATCAAATCTAGTCTTAACTGTTTCTAATAAATCAAAGTATACTGGCCAATAATCTGAATTTTTAACCCAAACTCTAACTGCAAAATCTAAAGAACTCGCATTATGTTGAACAAGTCCTATAAATGGCTCTGGTTTAGATAAAATAAGTTTATGATTGTCCACTATTTCTTTTAATACACTTCTAACTTTTAATAAGTCTGAATCATATGCAACTGAGAATACTAAATCGACTCTTCTAGTTTCTTTCGCTGAGTAGTTTATTAGACTGCCATTAGACAATGTACCATTTGGTATCATAACTAATTTATTATCTATAGTTGCTAAATTAGTATAAAACACACCTATTTGCTCTACAGTACCTTCAAATCCAGATGCCTGTATATAATCTCCTACTTTAAATGGTCTTAAGAAAAGAATTATAAATCCTCCGGCAAAGTTTGATAAACTACCTTGAAGTGCTAAACCTACAGCAACCCCTGCAGAAGCTAATATTGCCGCTAAACCTGTAAGTTTAATATCCCAATATCCACCTACTATAATTAACAATAGAATACATTTTAAAGATATATTAATACATGATTTTAAAAACTTAACTATTGTCACGTCTACAGATTTAAGTTCTGCAAATTTTAAAAATCTCTTAGATATATTGTTTATTATTTTAAATCCAATAGTTATTACAAGAACACCTATTATAAGTCTAACACCCATATTTATACCGTCATCTAATATCCAGTTTGACAGTCTTTTCATGAATGTTGCAAAAGATAGATGATCAAAATCCATATTCGAAATTTCTTCCACTATACTTCCTCCTCAATATTTTTATCTTATATATAATATCATATTTTTTTAAGTATTGTAGATATATATTATAAAAAATATGATGTTATATATAATTTTTTATAATTATAAGTTTATTTTACATTTCTTACCTTTGATTTTTAGCAATATTTGAGTTATTATTTAATCAGCATTAGATTTCATATATTATATACATCAGGGGGGAATAAGAATGAATGATTTTTGTAGTAACTGCAAGGGAGAAAATTCATATATAATATCAGAAACATCATCTAATTATGTTTATTGTAAAAATTGCGACGAAAATAAAGAAACTGCTTTAAAGCAATGTCTATTTGATTCTATTTTAAAATCTATAAGTATATATTTTAAACACACTTCAGTTAAATCTATATACGATTTAAAAATAAATATTAAATTAGAAGATGGTTTCTTAATAGAAGAAATCAATGGGGATATATTAAATAAAAAGGAGTGTCCATTTATCCTTTCATCAAGAGATGAATACTTCTTTAAAAATACTTTACATTATCTAATCGAAGATGAGTTATATGTAAGTAGTGATGAGGTTGAGTTAAATGTCAATTTTATCAATTAATTTTTTTATAATTTATAAAGAGTAAAAACACCTACTAAAAGGTGTTTTTGCTCTTTATAAATTGATTTATTAATATATATATCGATTATATTCTGTCTATAAACCCTGCATATTTACTTACATATATCACTACTTTAGTAATTGAAAATCAAATTACATATTAGTGCAAAAAATTCTCTAGTATAATTTAAAATAGATAATTTAAAATTTGACTTTGATGTATAAAAAACTATTTGTTTATACCCAATTTTTTGAGCTATTATTTTACTTCTTAAAGTATGAAAATCAGTCGTTATAACTTTTATTTTTAAACTTTCTATCTTTTTATTAGATCTATCTTCTATTATTTTCTTAGAAAACTCAAAATTTTCTTTTGTAGTAGTCGACTTATCTTCCATAATAATCATATTTTTATCGATTCCTTTAGATATTAAATAATTTCTCATAGCAGACGCTTCCGTTATATCTTCGCCTCTTCCTCTACCTCCTGAAACTACTATCGTTGTATTTTGGTTTGTTTTATCTATATAGTCTATACATGTATCTAGTCTATCTTTTAAACTCTTACTTATAATAGTTTTATCTACTAATGCACCCAAAACTATTATATAATCGCAGTTTGATTTTAAATCATGCTTTGGATAAAGTATCATTATAGATTCTACTAAAATAAATATAGAGATTAATAAAACAAATATTTTTTTTATAAATTTATACAATGTCTCTTTTTTTATTAAATACTTCTTTATAAAGTGGTATACAAAGCATAATATGCCTAAAACTAAAAATAAGTATTTAAATCTTAAAAGCGATATTGTATTTATAATAAAAAAATAAAAAATAAGCAGAAAACCTATTATTAAATCTATATAATTTTTTAACATATTTTTATTTTTGTATAAATATACACCTTTCTCTTATAATTCTATATTGATTAAATAAAATTTATAATAACGGGGCAAACATCCTTATAATTAATCTTCCAAATTTCCTTATTGCGCTTGTATTCTTACATTCTTCCATAGTAACCTTATGACATTTCTTTAACGTATCTAAGTAATCTATTTTTATATCATTTATGCTGTCTGTTTTATAAAGCCATACACCACATTCATAATGTAAGTATAAACTTCTAAAATCTAAATTTATACTTCCGACTACTGCATACTCATCATCAACAACAAAAGTCTTTGCGTGCATAAACCCTGGTGTAAATTCATAAATCTCTATACCATCTTTTATAAAAGATTCGTAATATGATTTTGTCACTGCATGGACAAATTTTTTATCTGGTATATATGGAGTTACTATCTTAATATCTACACCAGATTTTGATGCTATTTTAAGTGCTGTTGCCATCTCATTATCGATTATTAAGTATGGAGTATTTATATAAACATAATCTTTTGCTTTGTTTATTAAATTTAGATATACTGTCTCACCTATAGGCTCATTAATAAGCGGGCTATCGTCAAAAGGTTGTACATATCCATTTGTATTGTAATATTTATGTTTTGATGGTTTAAATTTTATATAGTTTTCTTCCCTGTTATCTATATAATCCCACATAGATAAAAACATTATTGTCAAATTCCAAACTGCATCACCTTTTAACATTATAGCGGCATCTTTCCAATATCCGTGTTTTTCATATTCATTTATATATTCATCAGCCAAATTTATACCGCCAGTAAATCCCACGTCTCCATCTATTACTACGATTTTTCTGTGGTCCCTATTATTAAGTCTTCTCGTAAAAAAAGGCTTCACTTGATTAAAAACTCTACATCTAATCCCCTTATCCTCTAATCTTTTTTGATAATTATATGGCAGTGTAATTATACAACCTACATCATCATAAATAAGTCTTACATCTACACCTTGTTTTGCCTTTTCTTCTAAAATTTCTAATATAGAATTGAACATCTTTCCCTCTTGTATAATAAAGTACTCTAAAAAAATAAACTTCTTAGCTTTTTTCAATTCTTTTAAAAGTGCTTCAAACTTTTCCTCCCCAATTTTAAAATAAGTAGTTTCTGTATTGTTGTACACTGGGCATTTTGCATAATTTAATATATATTCACTTTGGTTCTTGGCATATATACTCTCTTCTTCTAGTTTATTCATTATTTTATAATCTTGCTTTAGTGAATGTGTCATTTTGATATTTTGCATAGCCATCTTAAGCTTTTCTCTCGTACTAAGCTTATTTCCACCATATAATATATATAAAAGTCCCCCAAATACAGGAAATATCATAACAGGAATGATCCAAGCTATTTTATAACTTGGGTTACTTTTGCTATTTGTAATAATGAAAACTATAACAATACTAAGTGCTAAAGAAGCTATATAAAAATTAAAGAAATTCTCACTGTATTGTAATAAGCAAAATATTATTATAGCTATTTGTATTAAGAATGAAATTGCTAAAAGTATTATTCTCTGTACAGATTTTTTAAATAAAATATTCATAAATTCCCCTCTTTTGCAATATATTCACTATTATTATATGTTTTTATTTTGGTAATGGTATAAATTTAAAAAGAACCACTATATAGTAATTATTACATAATGGTTCTTTGAAATCAATTTACAAAGTATATCAAATTTTTAATTAAACTAAAATAGCCAATTTATCATCTAGCATCTTTTTAGCAACTTGTGGATTTGCTTGTCCTTTTGAAGCCTTCATAACTTGTCCCATTAAATAACCTGCAGCTTGTTTTTTACCAGCTTTAAAGTCTTCTATTGATTGTGGGTTGTTTTTAAGAACTTCATCGACTAATTTTTCAAGTTCATCAGATGAACTTATTTGAGCAAGTCCTTTTTCTTTTATTATAACTTCTGGATTTTTATTAGTGTCAAACATTTCTGCAAATACTTCTTTACCAGCAGTTTTACTTATTTTACCTTCATCTATAACTTTTATTAAGTCTGCTAAGTTTTTAGGATCCATAGTTATATCTTCTGGTTCTAATCCTTTTAAGTTTAATAGTCTTAACATATCCCCTAATATATAGTTGTCTACAACTTTAGGATCTACACCAAATGCTACTGTATCTTCATAAAAATGTGCTAGAGTTTTATTTGATATTATTATAGATGCATCTTTTTGAGGTATTTTGTAATCTCTAACAAATCTTTGTTTTTTCTCTACTGGCATCTCTGGAAGATTTTCTCTCGTTTCATCTACAAAAGATTGTTCAATTATAATCGGTGTTAAATCTGGTTCTGGGAAATATCTGTAGTCGTGAGCTTCTTCTTTTGAACGCATTGGTAGAGTTTTAGCTTTTGATGCATCCCATCTTCTAGTTTCTTGTTTTATTTTATATTCTTCACCGTATTGATATAATTCTCTTTGTCTTTTTTCTTCTCTTTCTAGAGCTTTTTGAACTTCTCTAAATGAGTTTATATTTTTTATCTCGACTTTTGTTCCATATTCTTCTTGTCCAACAGGTCTTATAGATATATTTGCATCACATCTTATTGAACCTTGTTCCATACGACAGTCAGATACTTCGGCATATTCAAGTATACCTTTTAATTGTCTCATAAATTCAGCTGCTTCAGCAGGAGAACGTAAATCTGGTTCTGTAACTATTTCTATTAGTGGCACACCACATCTGTTGTAGTCTATTAATGAATATGGCTCGTCTTCTAAATGAACAAGTTTACCTGCATCTTCTTCTATATGTATTCTGTTTATTCTTACTTTAACTTCTTTTCCTTCAAAGTCGAATTTAACTAATCCTTCGCCACACATTGGTATATCGTATTGTGATGTTTGGAAGTTTTTTGTTAAGTCAGGATAGAAGTAGTTTTTTCTGTCCATTTTGTTGTAGTTGTTTATCTTGCAACCAAGAGCAGTTCCGGCTTTAATCGCAAGTTTTATTACGTCTTCGTTTAATACTGGTAAAGTACCTGGAATACCTAGACATATTGGACAAGTATTTTCATTAGGTTTTTTACCGAATTCTGTAGAACAGCTACAGAATATCTTTGTTTTTGTTTTTAATTCAGCATGTATTTCAAGCCCTATGACTGTTTCGTATACCATAATCTACACCTCTCTATCAAATTGTAGTGCTAATTTCTTTTCAAGTTGATAAGCTACTTTATATATCTTATCTTCGCTAAATGTATCTCCTATTAACTGGATACCTACTGGAAGTCCTTCTTTACTCTTTCCTCCTGGCATTGATAGTGCTGGAACTGTCGCTAAGTTTATATTTATTGTGTAAATATCAGCTAAGTACATAGCAGTTGGATCTTCGCATCTTTCGCCTATTTTAAATGGAAGTATAGGAGAAACTGGTCCAAGTATTATATCGTATTTTTTGAAGGCTTCTTTAAATTCATCTTTTAATTTAGTTCTAAATTTTTGAGCTTTGTTGTAATAAGCATCATAGTAACCTGATGATAATGCATAAGTTCCAAGCATTATTCTTCTTTTTACTTCTCTACCAAATCCTTCACTTCTACTTTTTTCTATCATATCATCTACTGATGTATAGTCTTTTGCTCTATATCCGTAACTTACTGAGTTAAATCTAGCTAAGTTTGAACTAGCTTCTGCAGAAGATATTATGTAATATGGAGCAAGACCGTCTTTAGTTGATGGTAGTGAAAATTCTTCAACTTCACAACCTAGTTCTTTTAAAGCTTCTAAATCTTTAAGTACTATATCTTTTATTTCAGGGTCTAATCCTTCTTCTTCTATAAATTCTTTTGGTATACCTATTTTCATACCTTTTATATCTTGTCCTAATTCTTCTGTATAGTCTACTTTTTCAAGTCCTTTTGCAGTAGTACAGTCATAGTCATCTTCACCTGCTATTATGTTTAATAAATAAGCATTATCCTCTACATTCATTGAAAATGGCCCAATTTGGTCAAGTGAAGAACCAAATGCTATAAGTCCGAATCTAGATACTAAACCGTAAGTTGGTTTCATACCTACTATACCACAAAATGATGCTGGCTGTCTTATTGAGCCCCCAGTATCAGAACCTAGTGCTAGTGGAACCATTTCAGAGCCAACTGCAGCTGCAGAACCACCTGAAGATCCTCCTGGAACTCTAGTTAAATCTATTGGATTTTTAGTAACTTTTATAGCTGAGTTTTCTGTTGAAGAACCCATAGCAAATTCGTCTAAGTTTGTTTTTCCTATAATTATTGCATCTTCAGCTTGTAATTTTTTAATTACTGTTGCATCGTATGGTGGAACGAAATCTTCTAACATTTTTGATGCACAAGTCGTATTTACACCATGTGTACATATATTGTCTTTTATAGCTATTGGAATACCTGCAAGGCGTCCTAATTTTTCACCTTTAGCTACTTTTTCATCTATTTCGCTTGCTTTTTCTAGTGCTTCATCAGTTTGAAGTAATAAGAAAGCGTCTATTTTATTTTCTTTTTTATTTATTGTATCTACATATGATTTAACTATATCATAACTTTTTACTTCACCAGATTTTATCTTAGCTACTAATTCTTTTATACTCATTAAAACATCCTCCTATTCAATGATTTTTGGCACTTCAATTGCAGTACCTCTCATTGTTTTTACATTTCTAAATAAATCTTCTATTTCACATTTTTTAGGAATGTCTTTTCTAGTCACTGAAACTGTTGGTCTTTTTTCTACAACATCGTCTAAGTCTAAAGCATCTAGTGTTTTAAATTGTTCTAATATATTTTCAAATTCTTTTGCAAATTTGTCAGCTTCATCTTCTTCAAAATGTAGCTTAGCTAATTGTGCAATATATTTAACTTCATCCTTACTAATTGCCATAATATCTTCTCCTTTTATTTTTATTTTTAGAGTATCTTTTAAATATCATATTTATCAAGTTTTAGATTTTATATACTCTTTCGTACTTATATATATTACCATAATTACCTTATGGAGTTAATCTCTTCATATCTCTTGGTACAAGTGCAGCTTCTCTTATATTTGAAAGTTTTAATATTTTCATAGTAAGTCTTTCGAGACCTATCGCAAAACCTCCATGTGGTGGCATTCCATATTTAAATGTATCAAGATAAAAACTAAAATCATCTGGGTTTAATCCGAATTTGATTATATTTTCTTTTAACATTTCATAATCGTGTATTCTTTGCCCTCCTGTAGTTATCTCAAGTCCATCGTATATCAAATCAAAGCTCTTTGTTAAATTTGCATCTTTATCATCCGGCATAGTATACATCGGTCTTTTTGATACTGGATATTTAGTTAAAAATACAAATTCAGTACCATATTCTTTTTTAACATAATCGCAAATTAATTCTTCGCCTTTTGCATCTATATTTCCAATTGGTGATTTTTTGTTGTATTTTTCAAGAAGAATTTGGTGAGCTTCATCTAAAGTTATTCTTGGTATTTTAACTTCATCAGGAAGTTCTATATTGTACATTTCTAATTCTTTTTTACAAACTTTGTTTAAGTGTTTAAATAGATAATCTAAGAAACCTTCTTCTAAATCCATAAGTTCAAATTCATCTTTTATAAATCCCATTTCAACATCTAAACTCACATATTCATTTAGATGTCTCCAAGTATTGTGAAGCTCAGCTCTATATGCATGCCCTATTTCATACACTCTTTCAAACCCAGCTCCTACCATCATTTGTTTGTAAAATTGAGGTGATTGAGCTAAGAAAGATCTTCTATCAAAATAGTTTACTGTAAACATTTCAGAACCACCTTCAGTAGATGAATCTATAATTTTTGCAGTATGTATTTGTTCAAAGTTTTTATATCTTAAGTAGTCTCTAAAAGCTTGTTCTATTTCATTTTGAACTTTAAATATTGCACGTATTTCTGGTCTTCTAAGTGCTATTGTTCTGTGGTCTAATTGAGTTTCTAATGCTGCTTTATTTTTAAAACTATTTATTTCAAATGGAAGTTTATCATAATATGTTTTTCCTAGTATTTTAATTTCATCTACAATTATTTCTATTCCACCTGGTGCTTTTTCATTTTCACTTTTCTTACCCCTTACTTCTACGGCATTTTCAAGTTTTAGTCCTTCAATTTGTTCTTTAGTAGTCACAAGTTGTACTATTCCACTTTTATCTCTTAATTTTACGAATACTACTTGACTTAAATCGATTATTTTATATACCCATCCTCTAAGCAATACAACTTCATCTTTTGAATCTTTAAGTTCACTTACAAAGGTTCTCTCTAATGTTTTTTCTATTGTCTGCATAACTTTCACCCTTTCTTTCATACTAATTACTATCTTCCCCTTAATTTTTTCAATAAAAAAACCCATCTCTATACGACTGTATAGGGACGGGATAATTTCCGCGGTACCACCCTAGTTGGCTAAGAAGCCCAACTCTGTAAAGTACGATTATACTTTTTCTCCTTTAACGGTGAGATTCCGTTTAGTTTTACTCTTACAAAATGTAATTTCCTCTAACCACTCCAAAGTGTTATTTCAATTTAAGTATCATGTAAAGCTTCCACCACTCTTTACTCTCTATAAATCCACATTAAATTTACTTTCTTTTTCACTGTATTTTGCTTATTAATCTTAATTTATTATTATGTATACATTGTAGGATAAAAAACACCCAATTGCAACCAATTTTTTCTATTTTTTAATTTTTTTTAACTTTCAATAATTTTATATATATTATTTCTATTTTTTATCATTTTATACATTTTTATGTTTAATAGTATATTAAAATTATATAAAAAAGCCTATTTTAAAAATATAGCAATTCCAAAGTATTTTCACTTCACAATAAATTATGTAGTCATATAAAAAATTAAAAGGGTACATCAAATACGATGTACCCTTTAAATTTTTTAAGAAATTTTTATTTTTTATATTCTCCAAAATATCTTTCTAAAAGACCTAAAAATGCTTTACCGTGTCTCGCTTCATCTTTACACATTTCATGAACTGTATCGTGAATAGCATCAAGTCCTAATTCCTTTGCTTTTTTAGCTAATTTTAATTTACCTTCAGCAGCACCGTATTCTGCTTCTACTCTAGCACTTAAATTTGATTTTGTGCATGGTTCTACAACTTCACCAAGAAGCTCTGCAAATTTTGCAGCATGAACAGCTTCTTCTGCTGCTATTTTATCGTAAGCTGCTCCAATTTCAGGATATCCTTCTCTGTCTGCAACTCTACCCATAGCTAAATACATACCTACTTCTGTACATTCACCTATAAAGTTTGCTCTTAGACCTTCTAATAATTCCTCATCAACATCTTTTGCAGAGCCTACACGATGTTCATCTGCCCAATCTAATTTATCATTTTTTTCTACAAATTTGTCGCTTCCAACACCACATACTGGACATTTGTCTGGTGGTTCTTCGCCTTCATATATGTATCCACATACTGTACATACCCATTTTTTCATCTTAAACCTCTCCTTTATACTTTACTAAGAATAGATATAAAAAAATTTTCATATTTATTTATATATTCTTTTATGTAGCTTTACATATTACATAAATTATTTACATCTAATTCTAGGTATATTTTGGTCTAAACACTCAAAAAATATACGCGAATATACAATTTATCTAAGGAGGTCTCTATGAGTTTTCTCAATATTTTTTTAACCGGATTTGCTCTTTCTATGGATGCCTTTGCAGTCTCTGTAACTAAAGGTATAACTCTAAAAAATATAAATTCCAAAATTGCTTTTAAAATCGCCTTTTCTTTCGGTTTTTTTCAAGGTATAATGCCATTTATTGGATGGTTTTTAGGAATTAGATTTGAATCTTACATAAAATCTATAGACCACTGGATAGCATTTTTCTTACTATCATTTATAGGACTTAAAATGATTTTCGAAGCATTTGAAAGCAATAAGATAGAATTTAAAAATGAATCAGAAAAAAATACCTATATGCAAAGTATTAATACAATAGACAACAAAGAAATACTTATATTATCAATAGCTACAAGTATAGATGCTCTTGCAGTCGGTGTAAGTTTTGCATTTTTAAATATTTCAATCTTTCCCGTTTGCTTTAGTATCTTTCTTATAACTTTAATTGTGTGTTTTTTAGGCGTGTTAATCGGAAAAAAACTAGGCTCTGTCTTTAAAAATTACGCACAGATTATAGGTGGAGTTATTTTAGTTTTTATCGGTGTCAATATACTGAATGAACATACCCATTTTATTTCTAAATTATTTTATTAAATTATAAGACATGCTATTTTTATATCAATTTTATTTATATCTTTAAAATATCCCTATGAATTATAGCAAATTCATAGGGATATTTTTTATGTATCTATATTATAAATGATATACTCTCTTAACTCTTTCACCGATAACGCTCAATGTTTCATTAGTTATAGTATTGCTAAGCAAGCTTATTTGATTTACAGATAAGTAATTGTCACCATCTTGTCCTATTAAAGTAACTGTATCTCCTTCTTTTACATCTATGCCAGTTACATCAATCATCATTTGGTCCATACAAATATTGCCTATTTGTCTGGCAAATTTTCCATTTACTAATACCTTCATATCTTTTTTAGATACAAGTCTTGATAAGCCATCAGCATATCCTATAGTAATTGTAGCTACTTTTATAGTATCTGTAGCAGTGAAGTTGTTACCATATCCTACAGATTGTCCTGGAGTTATATCTTTGACCATAGCTACTTTACATTTTAATGAAAGTGGAGCCTCAAATTTTAATCCATTTGGTAGGTGATCTAATGTATCATCTAGTGGGTCTGATGGCACACCGTATAATATGATACCTGGTCTTGCTAAATCGTAATGTAAATCTCTATATGTTACTATACCATAACTATTTTGAAGATGTACATTTCCAAGTTCAAATCCATCAGCTTTTAATTTATTTATTACATAGTCAAAGTTTTCTATTTGTTGTTTTGTAAATACTATATCAGCTTCTAATTTACTATCTGCTCTAGATAAGTGAGAGAATATACCTTCTACTTTTATATTATCTAATTTAAATATTTTTTCTATTAAATCAAAATGTTCTTTTGGTTCACCTAATCTATTCATTCCTGTGTTTAATTTTACATAACCTCTTACAGTTCCAGGTAATTTACTTAATTCTTCTGCATATTCTTCATTTACTAGAGTTTGACATAAGTCATACTTAATTAATTCCTGCTTTTGACAAGAAGGTGTCCATCCTAAAATTATTATTTCACCTTTTACATCATTTTCTCTAAGTTTTATTGCTTCTTCTATACATGCAACAGCGAAATGTTTTATTCCTATACTTTCAAAATACTTAGCCACAACTACATCACCATGACCGTATGCATTAGCTTTCACAACTCCAATTATTTCAACGTCATCATGTAGAAGTTCTTTTATAACTTCTATATTATGTTTAAATTTTGATAAATCAATTTCTGCCCATGCTCTAAAGTTAGAAGTATCTATTTCTGCTTGATTATTATAAATTTTACTTTCCATATTGATCCCCCCAGTATATAATTAATTTTGCTTCTAAATTTTCACATAAAAATAGATATGCAAAATCTACCTTTAAATAAATTATAGCATATCCATTTTATTTTTATTTAGTTTTCTAATCTTTTCTTTGTAATAATATTTTTTACATCTATATTTCGAGTTATTTTAAAATTATTTTATAGTCTTTCGTGTAGAGTTTCATTTTCCGTTGTAAGTCTTCTAGAATTAAATTCATCTATTTTTTCTTTTAATTCTTGATCTTCAGTATATTCTTTATCTTCTTTTTCACTTTGTTCATTTATTTCTTCCATTTCTAGTTCTTCGATTACTTTTTCTATTTTTCTACATTTTATTTTTTTGTATATTCCTACAACTAACATAGAAGCTACAGCTACTATTCCTCCTATTACAATTCCCTTATAGCAAATATCATCTTGTTTTTTTCTTTTATCATCACAACAAAACATTACTAATCACCTCATCAGTTTAAATTAGTAATAGTATTTGTATTTTGAAAGATAATATTTTATATAAAATTAAGAAATATTATCAGCTAATATCAGACATTTCTAGATTTACCTTTTCTTCTAAATGTTGTGATATGTCATATACTTCATCTATATCGTTTTTATTTTCAGATTTTTTAAAAATAAGTCTTACAGTTGTTCCCTTATCTACTTCACTTTCTATTTCTATTTTGCCATCTAAAGCATCTACAAGTTTTTTCACTATACTAAGACCTATTCCACTACCTTCTTTTATTACTGCATTTTTATTTTCTATTCTTTCAAATCTATCGAATATTGTACTAATCCTATCCTTAGGTATACCAATTCCACTATCTATAACTTCTATGTATATCTCTTCTGGACGATCTTTTACAATTACATTTATGCTTCCATTTGGCTTATTATATTTTATTGCGTTAGATAATATATTTAACATTATTCTTTCCATTTGATCTATATCTATATCACAATATAATTCTTCTTCTTCCGAATCAAATATTACCTCTATTTTTTGTCTTTTTGCAAAATTTATAACAGACATCGTAATATCTTCTACTATATAAACTATATTTACACATTTTTTATGAATATCTAATTTATTATTCTCTAATTTTATAGAATCTATAAAGTTATTTATAAGCCTAATAAGTCGATTGCAATTTTGCTTTATAAGCTTATTAAACTCTAAAATATTATCATACTCTCCTTTTTTCAAGTTTAAATCTTGTATTTGAACAGTAGAATATATTACGTTTACAGGTGTTTTAAACTCATGCGATATATTAGATAAAACTTCATTTCTAGTTTCCTCCATTACATCCCTTAATTGTAATTGTCTTTTAGCATCTTCTAATTTAATTTTATCTTCTATACTGTTTATTATGGAAACTTGAAATGTCTTTTGATGTACAGTTTCATAAAATCTTATTTCTTCTGCTTCAAATATTACATTATTATATGAAAATCTAGTATGGATTACACTATCATTATTATTGGTTTTATCTAGATACTTGTCTTTATCTTCTTTATAAATTAAATCTGATATATTTTTATCTATTATATTTTCTTCTGATTCTAATTTAAAGAAGTTTAGAACTTTATTATTTACAAACATTATTTTATTTTTGTAAGATATAATAATTCCGCTTGGCATGTTTTTTAGAAGTTGTTCATAAATTATTTTATAATATTCCATATTAAAATTTACTTCTTCAATTTTCTCTATATTTCTTTTTAATTTTTGTCTTTCATCTAGTAAATTATAATATAGATTTCTATTTGGTCTTTTTATTATATCTCTAAAACATATTGTATATACTATATATACATGAATATAGTTTAAAAATATAAGCCCTAGACAGTTAAATTTATTTGCAAATGAAACTTGTGTATATATATTTGTAAATTCTACTGTCCCTAAGAATATCATAAATAAATTAACGATTATTCTACAAATGAATAAAATTTTTATATCTCTTATCATTTTATAATTATAAAATTGTGTGCTTAATTTATATATATTTAATAGACAGTATATATATCCAATTATAAAAATAATACAAAATATATTTTTTGCATAAAAAGATATCTCA
>CAMEPL010000013.1 GCA_945931665.1 uncultured Clostridium sp.
ATATTATTTTACTTAGTTCGATTTAATGTGTCCACTACTTTATACTAACACCAAATTCAGACAAGCAAAATGCGCGTATGGAAAGTGAACGTGCCCTTCAGTCGGTTATATTTAGTATAATGGCGGATAATATGGAGTTATTTAAGCAGTTTAATGATAATCCTTCGTTTAAGAAATGGCTGTCGGATCTTGTTTTCAATTTAACGTATAACCCTGAAGGAAAGCCATTTGAAACTCCTTACAATGATTCAAATAACAAATAAGCTGTTACGAGAGAGGTAAAGGATTATGGCTAAACGAGGAAAAAGTATAAATTTGTTTTTAATGGATGGCACACCAAATGGGAGAATAAAGTGTACTCTTGCTAATTGGACAGGCGTGGCTTACAAAATACCTCGAACAGAACTAGATAAGTGCAAGGGACGCGAAGATTTATCACAGAGCGGTGTTTACTTCTTATTTGGCACTTCCGATCAAACAGACGACAATATGGTTTATATTGGTCAAGCTGGAGTACGAAAAAATGGAGAGGGTCTTCTCTGTCGGTTGATAGAACATAAGCGAAATCCTGATAAAGATTATTGGACAGAGGCTGTTGTATTCACTACGTCCAATAACTCCTTTGGTCCCACAGAGATAAGTTATCTTGAGAACCGCTTTTGTGGACTTGCAGTAGAGGCAAACCGGTATGTGGTTAAGAATGGAAACGACCCTACTCCAGGAAATATAACCGAGGAAAAAGAAAGTGAGCTTGAAGAGTTCATTGATTACGCTAAGATTATAATGGGCGCTCTTGGACATAAATTATTCGAACCACTAACAGATAAACCAAAAGCAGCTATCACTGTAGAATCTCCCGAAGAAGAATTGCTTCTCTTTATGAAGCGAAAAAGTCGTAAGAGTGGACAAGTAATTGAGGCAAGCTGTAAGCAAACAAACGAGGGCTTTGTCGTCTTACAAGGCAGTCGTATAGAAACTATAGATTCTGATAGCATTCCACCTGGAATTAAAGAACGCAGACAAAAAGCCAAAATAGATGAAAATGGAATACTTCAAGAAAACATCTTATTTCGTAGCCCATCATATGCTGCTGCCTTTGTCATTGGCGGGCACGTAAATGGACTGGTAGAATGGAAAACGAAAGACGGGGTATCATTGAAAGAAATAGAAAACAGTGAAGAAAATTAAGCGGAAATTTACATCCATCCTGTCTCCTCAACCCTGTTAATATATCTAACCTATCAACTCAACCCTATCACTTTCAAGGCAGTTGATATGTTACCGCAAACAATAAAAATAAGGGTTTTCTGACATTATTTCTTCCGGCAAAGTAACCGTGAGAAAAACCTAATGTCTGGAAACCCTTTATTTATCAGTATTTTTAGTAGAGCTACTTCTCAACCCTTGACATCAATACCACGCACTCGACATGTACACTATGTGGGAACATATCTACAGGTTGAATCTCATGACACTTATATCCTCTTTCATTTAAGTAAGCTAAATCTCTTGCAAGCGTAGATGGATTACAAGAAACATAAACTACTCTGTCTGGTTGCATAGAAATAATAGTATCTAGAACTTTCTCATCGCATCCTTTTCTTGGTGGATCGACAACTACTACATTAGCTCTTTTTCCTTCTTTATACATCTTAGGAACAACTTCTTCAGCTTTTCCAACATAGAACTCGACATTATCCATGTTATTTATTTTAGCATTTCTCTTAGCATCTTTTATTGCGTCTTCTACTATTTCTATTCCGTATACCTTCTTAGCTTTTTGAGCCAAGAACAATGATATAGTACCTATTCCACAATAAATATCGAATACAGTATCATTCTCGCCTAAATTTGCATATTCTAAAGCCTTGTTATATAAAACTTCAGTTTGAAGTGGATTTACTTGGAAGAACGATAATGGTGATATTTCAAATACTAATTCACCTATATAGTCTCTAATCATTCCATCTCCATAAGCAACTATATTTTCTTTTCCTAAAATAACATTAGTTTTTTGTGTATTAACATTTACAACAAGAGTTTTAAATCCTGGTATATTTTCCTTTAAAACTGATGCTAATTCTTTTAAATAAGGTAATTTTTTACCATTAGCTACTAAAACGATCATAACTTCACCTGTAGTAAATCCAACTTTAGTTACTACATGTCTTAATAAACCTTTATGTGTTTTTTCATCATAAATACTTACATTATAAGCTCTAATATAAGTTTTTATTATTTTTATTATTTTATCATTTACTTCATGTTGTATTATACATTCATCAGTCGATATCAAGTCATGACTTTTCTTTTTATAAAATCCTATAACAGGCATATTGTCTTTCTTTTGAATTGGAAATTGAGCTTTATTTCTATATCTAAAAGGATGTTCCATTCCTAGAGTGTCGTGAACTACGACATCGTCTAGTTTACCAATCCTACTTATAACTTGTTTTACTTCATTTGTTTTTATATCAAGCTGTTTTTGATAGTCTAGTTCTTGAATTTGGCATCCACCACACTGTCTAAGACTTTCACTGCATTTTCTAGCAACTCTAAATGGTGATTTTTCAATTATTTCTACCATATCTCCAACAGCATAATTCTTTTTAGATTTTGTAATTTTAACTTTTATTTTATCCTGTATAAGTCCACCATCGACAAATACAGTAAAACCTTCGTATTTTCCAATTCCTACGCCACCTTGACCTATATCTACTATATCTACTATATACTCTTTATTTTTTGATAACATAGGTTCCCTTTTCCTCCGAACAATTTTTTTTGACTTCAAAAATTTATTTTACCAAAAAAATAAGGACTTATAAAGTCCTTAAATAAATAAATCTTTATTTTTAAATCCAAAATACAATTGACAACATGCTGCTATCAGTAATAATATACCTCCGACAAATCCTATGTATATTAATTTTTCAGATAATGCTTGACTTAAACCTGTGTCAACTATTGCCTTTACATATGTATCAAAATCACCCATAGCTTGTATTCCATATCTAATCCATGTAACTGCGGTCATAATTCCAACTGGCACTACACTCATACTCATATAAAATCCATTTATTGATCTTTTTTTACATCCTCTTACTCCAAGGAATATTGGTACTAAAAAAATAAGTGGTAATATATAACCGTAAAATTGAGGTGTAAACGCCATAAATAACGCCGCTGTTAAATAAAAACTAAGAAGATAATGTTTTAGATTATTAGTTTTTCCTTCAAAGTCCATTAAAGACGCTTTTAAATATCTAATATAAATTGGAATATCATTTGCTACGTTATCTACATGTTTTCCGCCTCTTATATCTCTAAGAAGCTCATTCCCTTTTTTATTTAATTGGTTGTATTGTGTTGAAAAATAATCTGGTAGTTCTAAGTCTTTATATTGCTGATTTAGTTTATCTAAATCAGATAAATACTTACCTTTTTGTCTATCTTTGATGCCTTTTAATTTTTTTATCTCTTTACTTAGATTATTAATTGTTAATGCTACTGTATTTGAACCCAATTAGTACACCCCCCTTTATTTAAATATATAATTTATTTATGAATACAATTTAAACATATTCTTAATATAAGTATAATTCCTTCTAATTAAATTTCAAATAAAAATTTTATAAAAAAATCTTTATTCTAAAAGACCTTTTAAGAATATATATTCTTGTGAACCCCATAAACACAAATTATAATTATTCATAATTTTAAAATGAATATAATTTCTTATGTTTTATAAAAAAACCCCACAAAACTTTTGTAGGGTTTTCTTTTTTGATTTAGTTATATAACTTTAAAGCTTTATGCTGTTACTATGCTTGATTGCTAACTATTTTTCTTAAAGCTACTGCTGCTGTTCCTAATATAGCAACCCAAACAATACCTAAAAATGTATATGCTGCACCTGTCATGATAATTCACCATCCTTTATTTATTAAACACGACTAAGTAATTATTTTAATGCAACTAAGCATTTGCTTTGTTAGATTCTATTTCATCTTTATATTTACGTTTGATAGCTCTATATGTTTGTGCAAATCCAATTATTAATACTACTACAACAACTAATCTTGCTGCATTTACCCAAGGAGCCATATATTCAATTCCTTCGATATATGATGGAGTGATTTTAAAGTTACCAGCTGTCCAGTAGTCTTTTGTGAATATTGCTAAGAATACTATTATACAAATTGGTGTTAAGAATTGATGGAATACTCTATAGAACCATTTTGGTACATGCCATAATCCACCTCTGTTCATTTCTTCTAGACCTTCATCTTTAACTAACCATGCAAGAGTTATAACTTCTAGTAATCCAAGAACAATTAGTAAGTAGTTACCTATCCAGTTATCTACTTCTGTAAAGTAAATTAAGTTAGCTTCACCAGTTATTATACCTTCAGCAGCTATTGGAGCACCTACTATTAAGTATAATACGAATATTAGTAATGCACCTTTGTTTCTTTGTACGCCTAATTCTTCTTCTAGTAATGCAACTAAGTAGTTGTACATTGCTATTGCAGATGTAAATCCTGCAAAGAATAATAAGAAGAACCATACTGCACCGAATATTCTACCACCAGCCATTGTAGTGAATACATTTGGTAATGCCATAAATGCTAAACCTATACTACCTTTTATACCTTCTGGTCCAAGGAATGCATATGAAATAGGTATAACAGATGTACCAGCTAATATAACTTCAGCAAATTCATTTAATGCTACAGTTGCTACAGAAGCTGTTACTATATCTTCATCTGGTTGTAGGTATGATGCGTAGTTACAAATTATACCCATTCCTAAAGATAACGTAAAGAATATTTGACCTGTAGCAGTAACTATTGAAGCTGATGTTAACTGACTTAAGTCTGGATTCCAAATGAAATTTAAACCTTTCATAGATGACCAATCTGGATTTACAGGAGCGCCTAATGTTACGGCTCTTACTGCTAATATGATACCAAATACATATATAGCTGGCATCATTACTTTAGCCCAAGCTTCTATACCTTCAGATACACCTTTCATAACTGCCCATCCTAAAGATGCTAAACCTATAATCCAGAATATTAAGTTTTTAGGATCAGTGACATAGTTTACAAAGAATGCTCCAGAATCTACACCTACATATCCACCAGTTAATGAATTAACTGCGTATCCTAATGACCAACCTATGATATGAGTGTAATATGAGTTAACTAATACAGTTACCCCAAAACCTATTGCTCCACATACAGAGCCTAATATGATTGCTTTTTTAGGAGATATTGCTTTTTTAGCTTGTATATATACCATTGGACCAACTGTACCATGTCCATGAGCACCACCATAACGTCCTATTGTCCATTCAACTAACATTGTAGGTAAACCTATAACGATTAGTGCGAAGAAATAAGGAATCATGAATGCTCCACCACCATTAGTGGCTGCTATATATGGGAAACGCCAAAAGTTACCAAGCCCAACTGCATTCCCTGCCATTGCAAGAATCAGACCTATCTTCGAACCCCATTGATCTCTGTTTTGATTATCTGCCATTTTTACCCCTCCTTTTTTTAAATATTATGACCTAAACAAAACAAATATAACTTAAATAAATCAGAAACATAACTTCAATTTAATAAAACATTAATTCTATGTTTGTAACTGAATTTAAATTGCATTATATTATAACTTTTAATATTTTATTAAATTTTCTGACTATTGTTTTTATAAAAAAGACCACTAAATTTAAAGCATCTGCTATATTAGTGGCCCTCTTTATAAAATAATAGTATCATCATTTTAAATAAATTTCAATAATTATTTGAAAATTTTACCACAACAGTTAAATTTTATAAGCTTTTCTCCAAAATAAAAAGAGAATTATATTTATTAAATTCTATAAATATAATTCTCTTTTTTTTTATTTTACAAAGTATATTTAACACATAATTTAGGATAACAATTTTTTATAAAACTCTACTTGATCCTCTGTAAACTACTCCTCTAGTAGCATCTACAGTTACTATTTCCCCGTTTTCAACTTTGTTCATTATATCAGTAGCTGACATTACAACTGGTTTACCTAAGTTTATTCCAACTATAGCAGCGTGTGAAGTCATTCCTCCATCTTCAGTTATTATAGCAGCAGCTTTTTCTATATATTGATTCATATCTGCATTAGTCATAGATGTAACTAATATGTCACCTTCATTGAAGTTTACACAAGTTTCTCCATCTTTAACGATTTTAACTTTTCCTTCAACAGTGTCTCTACCTACACCCATACCCATTGCTATTTCTTCACTCATTACGTGAACTTTTATTAAGTTAGTAGTACCACTTTCACCAACTGGTACACCAGCAGTTACTACAACTAATTCACCTTGTTTTACAAATTCAGCTTCTTTAGCAGCATTTATAGAGTATTCTATAACATCATCTGTATTTTTTGCTTGGTCAGCTTGTACTGAATAAACTCCCCAGCTTAAAGCTAATTGTCTTCTAGTTCTTTCACTGTCAGTAGCAGCTATTATAGGTGTTTTAGGTCTGAATTTAGATACCATTCTAGCTGTATATCCTGAAGAAGTTGAAGATACTATTGCAGAAGCATTTAACTCTATTGCAGTTGTACAAGTAGCATAACTTATAGCATCTGTTACTGTAGATCCTTTTAAGTTTCTTTCTTTTAATATTTCTTCATATTTTAAAGTTTCTTCTATTCTTTTTGATATTGATGCCATAACTTTAACAGCTTCAACTGGGTATTTACCAGCAGCAGTTTCTCCTGAAAGCATTATCGCATCAGTTCCATCGTATATAGCGTTTGCAACGTCTGTTACTTCTGCTCTTGTTGGTCTAGGATTTCTTATCATAGAGTCTAACATTTGAGTAGCAGTTATAACTGGTTTCCCTAATTCATTACATTTTTTTATCATATCTTTTTGTATTATTGGTATTTCTTCTGTAGGAACTTCAACTCCTAAGTCACCTCTTGCTACCATTAAACCATCAGAAACTTGTAGTATTTCATCTAAGTTTTCTACACCTTCTTGGTTTTCTATTTTAGATATTATTTGTATATGAGTAGCGTTGTTGTTTTCTAATATTTCTCTTATAGCTAATACGTCAGAAGCTTTTCTAACGAAAGATGCAGCTATAAAGTCTATATCTTGTTCTATACCAAATTCTATATCACTTATATCTTTTGGTGTTAATGCTGGTAAGTTGATTTTTACTCCTGGTAAGTTAACACCTTTGTGGTTTTTAACTATTCCTGAATTTTCAACTGTACAGATTATGTCATTCCCTTTTATTTCGTTTATTTTTAATCCAACAAGACCATCATCGATAAGTATAGTATCCCCAACTTTAACATCGTTAACTAATTCTTTGTAACTTACTGTACATTTTTCTTTTGTCCCTAAAACATCGTCCATAGTTACTATGAATTGTTGCCCTTGTTCTAAAAGAACTTCTGGATCTGCAAATTTTCCTGTTCTTATTTCTGGACCTTTAGTATCTAATAATAATGCTACTGGTACATTTAATTTTTCTCTTACTCTTTTAGCAGTGTCCATTCTTTCTTTTTGTTCTGCGTGGTCTCCATGAGAGAAATTAAATCTACACACATTAAGACCATTTTCTACTAATTGTGTTAATACCTCTTCGCTGTCAGAAGCAGGTCCTAGTGTACAAACTATTTTAGTTTTTTTTGCATTTTTTAACATAAATGTTATCCTCCTAAATTTTGTTACATAAATTATTATATAATTAAAACTATAAAAAATAGTATTTTTGACTTTTATAGCACTATATAGATAGAATTTGTGTCATTTTATAAGTATACTTATCAAAATCTTTTTTCATAGCTAAAGCTTCATGTATGTCCATGTCGATAACTTTATCATCTCTCAATCCAACTACTCTAGCAGATTTACCTTCTAGTAATAATTCTACCGCTCTTACCCCTAATCTACTTGCTAGTATACGGTCAAAAGCAGTTGGACTACCACCTCTTTGTACATGTCCTAGAATTGTTACTCTTAAATCTGAACCTGTTTTTTCTGCTATTTGTTTTCCGATTTCATGTGCATTCCCTACACCTTCAGCTAAAACGATTATGCTGTGTTTTTTACCTCTTTTTTTAGTTGTTTCTAATCTATCACATACAGTTTCTATATTTTCTGGATGTTCTGGTAATATTATTGTTTCAGCACCACCAGCAAGACCTGAATATAAAGCTAAATCCCCGCAGTGTCTTCCCATAACTTCAACAATGTTAACCCTTTCATGAGAAGATGATGTATCCCTTATTTTACCGATAGCATCAATTACTGTTTCTATAGCTGTGAAATATCCAATTGTATAATCTGTATATGCTAAATCATTATCTATTGTTCCTGGTATCCCTATTGCTGGGAACCCTAATTCACTTAATTTACTTGCCCCATTAAATGAACCATCTCCTCCAATTACAACTAGACAATCTATCCCATATTTTTTAAGAATTTTAACTGCTATTTTTCTTCCTTCTTCAGTTTTAAATTCTTCACATCTTGAAGATTTTAAAATAGTTCCTCCCCTATGTATAATATCACCAACTGATGATAAGTTCATTTCTTGTATATCGTCTTCTATTAATCCCTTATATCCCCTATTAATTCCATACACTTTACAACCATAATAGATTGCTGATCTTACAACTGCTCTTATAGCAGCATTCATTCCTGGAGCATCTCCACCACTTGTTAATATTCCTATCGTTTTCATATGCTACCTCCTAAAACCATTTTCCTAGGGACAATTATTGTCCCTAGACATATTATTTATCCCATGTTAATTAAAAAAACTTACCCAATTCATATACTACGATATTATACCATATTTTTGGGAAAAATTTAGCTATATCGTATTATATTTTTGGGTATTTTATATTATTTTGTTACTGCGATACAATTTTAATACAAGTTTCATTTAAAATTTGTTTTAAATTTTCAACCAAAGTGTTGGAAATTGTAACATTTCCATTCCATTTGTATTTTTTCTTTGGCACAGTAGTACATAAAAATACTTTTTCTTTACCGGGATAAAGTTTTAAAATATTTTCTATTTGTTGTAGATTTTCTTTATTATTTATATCTTCTATTTTTATAAATAAACTTTCCTCTATATTATTTACTTGTCTATTATATACTTTTTTCTGATTTTGTACAAAAGGAGTTTTATCATTTATATCTTTTATTTCTTGAGCTATTATTTTAGCATTCTCCTCTTCTTGTATACTTAATCTACCTTTAATATAAACTATATTCTCTTCGTTTACAATAGTATTATATTGTTGTAGTGTTCTCGGAAAGACAACTACCTCCATAGTTCCATATAAATCTTCAATTTCTAAGAAAGCCATTATTTCGTTTCTCTTAGTAGTTTGTATTCTTTTATTAGAAATCATTCCACCAATTATTACATTTTGTTGGTCCATAGCTAGATATTCATCTAAGTCCTCTTTTAATTCATTTAATTTTTTAGTATTGATTGATGTCCTAGTTTCTAATTCTTTTTCATATTCAGAAAGTGGATGTCCACTTACATACATGCCTAATACTTCTTTCTCTAGAGCTAGTTTTTCTCTTTCTTCAAATTCTTGTATATTTGGAATAGAAGTAATTTCATTTTCAAATTTATCTATTTCTTCATTTCCTCCAAATCCATCTAATCCATCAAATAGCGATATTTGGCCTTTAATGTTTTTCTTTCTTTCTAAAGATACACTTTCTAATACTTTTTCATATCCCATCATTAAACTGGCTCTATTGTATCCCATTTCATCAAATCCGCCACATTTAATTAAACTTTCAATGACTCTTTTATTTATATCTTTACTATCTAATCTCTTTATTAAATTTATAAAATCAGTAAAGCTTCCATTTTCTTCTCTCTCGACAACTATATTATTAATTATATTTACACCTACATTTTTTACTGCGGCAAGTCCAAATCTTATATTGTTATCTTCAACAGAGAATTTCGCAAAACTTTTATTTATATCTGGTTTTAGAACTTTTATATTTAATGCATTACATTCTCTAATATATTCAACTACTTTATCTGTATTACCCATTACACTAGTAATTAGTGCAGCCATAAATTCCACTGGATAATGTGCTTTTAAATAAGCCGTTTCATATGCTATGACACCATATGCAGCGGCATGTGATTTGTTGAAGGCATATTTAGCGAAGTCAATCATATCGTCGAAAATTTTATTTGCAGTTTGTTCATCCACACCATTTCTAACACATCCTGCTATTTCGATGTTTCCATTTTCATCTGTTTTTCCATGGATAAAATACTGTCTTTCCTCTTCCATGACATCCATTTTCTTTTTACCCATAGCTCTTCTAACTAAATCACTTCGTCCATAACTATATCCACCAAGCTCCCTAACAACTTCCATAACCTGTTCTTGGTATATTAAACAACCGTATGTTACTTCCATTATTGGTTTTAGTTTTTCATGCATATATGTTATTTTTTCTGGATGATGTTTATATTCTAAATAAGTCGGAATAGAATCCATTGGACCTGGTCTATATAATGATATTCCGGCTACTATATCCTCGAAATTATTCGGTTTTAGTTGTTTCATAAATGATCTCATTCCGGCACTCTCCATTTGGAACACACCTAATGTGTTTCCTGATGAAAGAAGTTCAAATACCTTTGGATCATCATAGTCCATCTTAGAAAAATCTATTTTTACACCATGATTTTTTTCTATTAAATCTAGAGCATCTCTTATAACTGTCAGTGTTCTAAGTCCTAAGAAGTCCATTTTTAAAAGTCCCAATTCTTCTAAAGTTGTCATTGTAAACTGGGTACTTATTGCGTCTTGGTGTTTGTATAATGGTACGTATTCATCAATTGGATTTTTAGATATAACAACACCAGCTGCATGGGTAGAAGCATGTCTAAGCATTCCTTCCAATTCTTTAGAAATGTCTATTATATTTTTTGTCTCTTGGTCTTGGTCATAAATTGCCTTTAAGTTAGGGTTTGTTTCAAGAGCCTTGTCTATAGTCATTCCTAGTGCATTTGGTATTTCTTTTGCTATTTTATCGACTTTATTATATGGTATATCTAATACCCTTCCTACATCTCTTATAGCAAGTTTCGCACCCATTGTACCAAATGTAATTATTTGTGCAACATGGTCCTCTCCATATTTTCTCTTAACATAATCTATAACTTCTTCTCTTCTTTCATAACAGAAGTCTATATCGATATCTGGCATAGATACACGTTCTGGATTTAAGAATCTCTCGAACAGTAGGTTATATTTTATTGGGTCTATATCTGTTATTTTAAGCGTATATGCAACTATTGAACCAGCAGCACTACCACGTCCAGGCCCTACCATTATTCCATTCTCTTTTGCAAAGTTTATAAAATCCCATGTTATTAAGAAATACTCTACATATCCCATTTTATTAATAACACCTAGTTCGTATTTTAATCTATCTAAAATTTCTTGACTTGGATTTTCGTATCTTTCATATAATCCTTTATAACATAACTCTTCTAAATATCCTGAAGTTGTATATCCTTCTGGAACTTCATAATTAGGTAAATGTATTGTGTTGAAATCGAACTCTACATTACATCTATCTGCAATTTTTGCTGTATTATCTAAAGCTTCTAATGCATAAGGGAATAATTGTTCCATTTCTTCCCTTGATTTTAGATAAAACTCCTGACTTCCAAATCTCATTCTTGTCGGGTCATTTAATGTTTTACCCATTTGTATACATAATAAAATATCATGTGCTTTGGAATCACTTTTATCTACATAATGAACATCATTTGTAGCGACTAGCGGTATATTTAATTCCTTAGATAGCTTTACTAGTGATGCATTTACTTCTTTCTGTTCTGGAAGGTTGTGATCTTGTATTTCTAAGAAGAAGTTACCTTGTCCAAAAATTTCATTATATATTAAAGCAATTTCTTTTGCCTTTTCGTAGTTTCGGTTCATTAATGCATTTGAAACATCCCCTGCCAAACAAGCTGATAAACATATAATTCCTTCACTATGTTCTCTTAAAACTTCTAAATCTATCCTTGGTTTATAGTAAAATCCGTCTACATATGAAACTGAAACTAGTTTTATTAAATTTTGGTATCCAGTCATATTTTCGGCTAATAAAATTAAATGTCCGTACCTTTTATCAAAGTTTGGGTCCTTGTCTTTTAAACTACGTGGTGCAGTGTATAACTCACATCCGATTACTGGCTTTATACCAGCTTTTTTTGCTTCTTTATAAAAATCTATTACACCGAACATATTTCCATGGTCAGTTATGGCAACTGATTTCATGCCTAATTCTTTAGTTCTTTTTATCAGTTTCTTAACTCTAGAAAATCCATCTAATAAACTATACTCTGTATGCACGTGTAGATGCGCAAATTCACCTGACATACCTCCACCTCCTAATATAAAAATTTGTATATAAATATCTGTATATTAATCATGTTTTTCATAATTTATACCCATTTCCTCAGTGTATAAATTAATATATTTTTGTAAAACAAACAAGGGGAATTTATGTAAAATTCCCCTTTGTCGCTATTTTAAATCATTAGCAATTTGCTCTATTTTTTTTAATCGATGATTAACCCCTGACTTACTTATAGGCGGATTTAACATTTCCCCTAATTCCTTCAACGACATATCTTCATTTTCTACTCTTAACAGTGCGATTTCTTGTAGATTTTCTGGTAAACTACTAATTCCTATTTTACTTTGAATTAATTTTATATTCTCTACTTGTCGAACTGCTGCGTTTACTGTTTTGGATAAGTTTGCTGTTTCGCAATTTACAATACGATTTACATTATTTCTCATCTCTTTTACTATTTTTGTACTTTGTAGACTAAGTAGTGCTTGATATGCCCCTATCATACTTAATAAATCAGAAATTTGTTCACTTTCTTTTAAATAAACAACAAAACTATTTTTTCTTGCAACTATTTTTGAATTTAATCCTTCAGAATTTATTAAATCTCTAAGAGAATTTGCATAATCCTCATTATTAGTTACAAATTCCATATGATAATTTTTTTCCGGGTCACTTATTGAACCTCCACCTAAAAAGGCACCTCTAAGGTAAGCCCTTTTTAATACTTCATTATCAAATACTTCTTTTGGTATACTATTTGTCGGAAAGAACCCTTCTTTATCTTCTAGTATTCCTAACTTCTTAAGAAGTCTTTCCGCCCCATTTTCACTTTTGACCATTAAGACATAACTGTTATTTCTTTTTAGCATTTGATTTTTATTTACAGAAATTGTGGTTTCTATGTTAAATTCCTTTTTAAGTAGTTTAAATACTCTTCTTGCAATAGAATTTAACTCAGTTGTTATCTTTACATTTATTTTTCTTAATCCCGCAAATTGTATAGTCCCAGCCATTCTAACTATAGCTGATAGTTCTGATAGTTTATCATTTACATCGATATCTTTAACTCTAGCTAATTCATTTTTCGTCTCACTTGAAAAAGACATTTCTATCACCTAATTCTAGCTTTTTTTATTCCTTTTTTTTATTTCATCTAATGCAACCTTTATTATTTCTCTTTCATCATTATACCTTGCTAAATCAACAACTCTATCTAAATGGATGAACTTAGCATCTACAAATCCCTCTTCTTTTAGAGGAATTGTATCCATATTTTTAGATTTCATCAGATACCAAAAAACCGTTTTATGAACAGCTTTATTTTCATCCCAATTTTCTTTATATGTGTAATGGATTTCTCCTAAATATTTTAAAATCTCGGCTTTTACTCCTGTCTCTTCTAGTACTTCTCTTAGAGCCGCGTCTTTTTTTTGTTCACCTTCTTCTACCCTTCCTTTGGGTAATACCCAATCCCCATTAAACTTTCTAAGTAGAAGAATCGCATTTCCAAATAAGACTACACCCCCGGCGCTAATCTCTTCTCTCATAGATTTTCACTCCTTAATTCAACATAATAATAAGAATTTCTTCACTAAAGATATAAAATCCTTTTTTATTCACTGTTACATATCATAACCTAGAGCCAGTTTAACAATTATACTAGAAATTTCATCAGCATTATGCCTAATATAGTTATCTTTTACTTCTATTAAATTAGATTCTACCGTCTCAATACCCATACATTTTAATTTTAATCTTTGCTCATTATCTAATAAAACTTGTGTTGAACCATCATCATTATATCTTCTAGATACAGATTCTGATATCTTTTCATTATTAGTTACAATGCAATCAATTAATCCAGGCTCTGTATGTTTTATTAATGCTTCAACATGATCTAATACATTATATCCATCTGTTTCTCCTGGCTGTGTCATAACATTAGGTATATATACCTTCTTAGCGTTTGATTTTTTTATAGCCTCAATTACTCCTGGCACTAATAAATTCGGTATTACACTCGTATATAAACTACCTGGTCCCATTACTATAATATCTGCTCCATGTATAGAGCTTATTACTTCATCTAGAGGTCTACATTCTTCTGGTATTAAAGTAATTTTATCTATTTTACATTTTTGCTTTCTAACTTCTTTTGGTATTGTCGATTCTCCCTTTACAACCTGACCATTTTCCAATGTCGCACTTAAGTCGACATTTTCAAGTGTAACCGGTAAAACCCTTCCTGTTATTGCAAATACTTGCCCTATTTTATAAACTGCTGTCTCAAAATTGCCATATAATCCATTCATAGCAGCTAAAAATAGGTTTCCAAAACTTTGCCCTTTTAATGCTCCCTCTTCAAATCTATATTGCATAACTTCATTCATAGTCGGTTCTATATTTGCAAGTGCCATAATACAATTTCGTATATCTCCTGGTGGCAACATTCCTAAATCAGATCTAAGAACACCTGAACCGCCACCATCATCAGCAACTGTAACTATTGCTGTTATATTTTGAGTGTGATGTTTTAATCCTCTTAGAAAAATTGATTGGCCAGTTCCACCACCGATAACTACTACATTAGGGCCACCTTTTTGTTGTTTTGTCTTTAACTCTAAGTATCTTATCCTCTCATTTTTCATTTGGATAAATAAGTATATAGCTATGCCGAAACATACTATACCCATTATCCCAAAAACTATACCAACTATCTCCATAATAACCTCCGCACTATTTTAACATAAAATCTCTGTGTTTTTTAACAACCCTATAACCGTTTTTTTGTATTTCTTCAGCAATAAGATTAGCTATAGTGACAGATCTATGTCTTCCTCCAGTGCATCCAATACTAATAACTAAATGGTGTTTTCCCTCTTCTACATATTGTGGTATTAAAAAATCTATCATATCTGTAAGCTTTGCATAAAACTCTCTACTAATATCAGAATTCATAACATAGTCTCTAACCTCTTGATCATCACCAGTTTTGTTTCTAAGATTATCTAAATAATATGGGTTTGGTAAAAATCTAACATCAAATACTAAATCTGAATCTTTAGGAATTCCATGTTTAAATCCAAATGAAAGTACAGATATTGTAAGATTTGTTTGCTTTTCTCCTATTGAATAGATTTTTAAAATTTCTTCCTTTAAGTCTTTAGGTTTCATGTTAGTAGTATCTACTATATAATTAGCAATTTCTTTTAATGGATTTAAAATCTTTCTTTCAATTTTTATTCCTTCTGGTATTTGTCTGTTTAATGCCAATGGATGATTTCTTCTAGTCATTTTATATCTTTTTAGAAGTGTATCGTCATCGCAATCTAAGAATAGTATTTCAAAAGGATAATTCTCTTTTTTTAAAGTACTTAAACTTTCATGTAAGTCTTCAAAAAATTTCATTCCTCTTATATCTATCCCTAATGCTACTTTATCAACCATCGAACCTGCTTGATAACATATTTCAGCGAAATTTACTATTAATGTCGGAGGTAAATTATCTACACAATAATAGTCCATATCTTCAAATACTTTCATTACTTCACTCTTACCTGATCCTGACAATCCAGTTACTATTACAAATTTCACTAAAGACCCCTCCTTAAACTATAATGTTTTCTATTAATGATTTGTCTAATCCTGATTTATTTACAGTCTCTAATGCCAAATCAAAATTCCCTACATTTTGTGGTATATGTGCATCTGAACCTATTATAAATTTAAGATTATAATCTTTTATTTTTTTTAATTGTTCTACATTTAAAAACTCATGGCTACTATTTATTTCTAGCTTCGTGTTAGTATTTTCTGCCACTTTAGCCACTTCTTCTATATAAATACCCCCTTTGTCTCCGGGATGAGTAATTGCAAATATATCGTTATTTTTTATAGTATTTACAATTGCTTCAGTATTATATTCTTTAGCCTTTTCACTTTTAAAGAAAAAGTTTTGACACATATTAGTCATACCTTTAAAAGATGTTGGAACTGATCCAAAATGGTATCCTGCCATTACATAATCAAAATATTGATCAATTTTCTCTGTTAAATCTATATTTCCCTTATTATCTAATATATTGCATTCCACACCTAAAAGTATTTTTATTTGGTCTTTATACTTTTCATTTAAGATGTCTACTTCTTCTCTCATTTTTTTAAAATCATCGATTTTCACACCATAGGCAATATTTTTATACCCATGGTCTGAAATACCGATTGTCTTTATTCCCTTAGATATTGCAACTTTCACATTGTCTTCTATAGTCCCTTTACCATGACTATATAAAGTGTGAGTATGGTAATCTGCTAGTATTTCCATATTAATCCTCTCCAAGTATTTTGACTTCTTCTTCTAACATTACTCCAAATTTATTTAAAACTGTGCTTTTTACAATGTACATTAAATCTAATATATCTTTTGCTGTTGCATCTCCTTTATTAACAACAAATCCACAATGTTTTTCAGAAACTTGTGCTCCTCTTAATGTTAGACCTCTTAATCCACAATCATCGATTAATTTTGCTGCAAAGTATCCTTCAGGTCTTTTGAAAGTACTTCCTGCACTTGGTAAATTTAATGGTTGTTTAGTTGTTCTTCTATTTGTTAAATCAGCCATATATGCTTTTATTTCATCATAGTTACCTTTTTTAAGTTCAAGCTCTGCTGATAAAACTATATAATCAGAGTTAGTAAGTCTACTTCTTCTATATCCAAATTCCATTTCTTCATTTGTGAATTCAGATATTTCCCCTTGTGGGTTCATAACTCTAACTGATTTTACAACTGATTTTATTTCTCCATCATAAGCACCAGCATTCATAGCTAATCCTCCACCAAGAGTACCTGGGATTCCTGATATACATTCAAATCCTGTTAAACTTTCTCTAAGTGCTGCTTTTCCTAATACAGCTAATAGAGCTCCTGCTTGTGCTTTTATTATATTTCCTTCTATTTCATAGTTGTTAAAATTATCTCCGAATTCTATTACTATACCTCTTATTCCACCGTCTTTTACTAATAAGTTTGATCCATTTCCTATTATTAAATATGGAAGTTGGTTTTCACTTATATATTTTAATACTTCGCTTAATTGTTCTTCTGTTGTTGGTCTAACTAATATATCAGCTGGTCCACCTACTCTAAAAGAGATGTGTTTTTTCATAGGCTCATCCATTTTTACATTTTCCGCATCAATTATCTTTACTAAATCGCTATAAACTAATTCTTTATTCATATTCAAATCTTTATTGCCAAATACTACTTTTTTAATTATAAATAAGTATTTGACAGACTCCTTCCTTATTTTTTTATTCTATTTACGCCTTTATCTAAAATGTTTTTTATGTCTATAATCATTTTTATATTTTTAAGTCTATTTAATTATCTTATTATGGTTTAATATATGTTTCTATAAATAAAAGTGTATCTCAAAAAAACATAATTCTAGTTATAAAAAGATTTTACCACATATTCAATTTTTATTTAAGGTGAATTTGATTTATTTAATAATTACTTACTATTTTTAGCTTTTTTGTATTTAAACACAAAAATATCGCCAAAGATTAAATCTCTGGCGATACCCTCTAATTCCCCTTATATATTTAAACCTTATACATTAGAAGCTTTCTTTTTATCTGCAGCTAAATATGTAAGATAGTAAATAACTGGTATTATTATTGCTCCACCGATTATATTTCCTATTGTTACACAGATTAAATTAGTTGCACATGCACCTACTGATACTTTTGCACCTAATAACATACCAACTGGTATAAAGTACATATTTGCAACGCTATGCTCAAATCCACATAATACGAATAACATGATTGGGAACCAACATGCAAATATTTTTGAAATTATATCTTGTGCTCCTGTTGCTAACCATACAGCTAAAACAACAAGTATATTACATAATATACCTCTAAGAATCATAACAGATATATCTAGACCTGCTTTTGCTTCAGCAATTCCTACTGCCTTTGCTGTTGCTGCTGGATCTCCTAAAATACCACCATAATATACTATAAGTGCTAAGCATACAGAACCAACTAAGTTTCCTAACCAAACTATACACCAGTTTTTAATCATTTGACCAGCAGTAATTTTATTATTCATTAAAGCTAATGTCATTAAGTTATTTCCTGTGAATAATTCAGCCCCACATATAACAACTAACATAAGTCCAACAGGGAAGACTGCTGCCCCAATAAGTTTTGCAACACCAGGGTCAATATTAGCAAATGTTTGACTTGCTACAGTATTTCCTAATCCCCCAAATCCGATAAATGCTCCAGCCAAGATTCCTAGTAAAAACATTGAGCTGACTGGTAGGTTTGCTTTTCCTACACCAACATTAACCATTGCTTTGGCTATTTCTTTTGGTGCTAAAAATCTTTTTTCCATACAGATACACCCCTTTTGTTAAGTATTAAGAAAATATCTTCGTATTACAAGTTAATTATAGCACCATTTTTTTTAGAAAAAACTGTTTTGACGAATGTATACATTATATTTATTAAATTGTTGATAATATTTTTCTTAATTAAATATCATATCTAACTTCGTTTTATATTTAAGTATTATAGTATTATGGTCTTATTATTTTGTCAGCTTGGGACATTTTTTCTAATATAAAGTACATATTTGTCACTTCCCCAACTTCTAATTTTTCTGTTAAATCATAATAATTTAAGCAAGTACCACAACTTAAGATTTCTACACCTTGTGCTTGCAATGTTTTCAAATCATTTATAGAATTAGAGCCCTCTGTAGATAATTTAACTCCTGAATTGTAAAGTAATATCGTACTTGGAAGTTCATCTAATTCAGTTAAAGCAAATATAAATCCTTTCATCAAGATTTGACCTAATTCTTCACTTCCTTCACCCATTTTATTACTACTTAATACTACAACTGTATTAGTTTTTTTATCTGGGTAACAAATTTCTTCTTTATTTTCTTCTACATCATTTATTTCTTGTTGTTTAGTATCTTGTGCTTCTACTTTTATTTTTATTACGTAATGTTGATCTTCTATTTTTTCACATGTATATTCTAATTTTTTTTGTTTAGCCATTTTACTTAAATTTTGAACGGCTATTTCATTATCTACATGTACTTCTACTAAAGTAGATTCTGTTATTTCATTTAATGCCTTTTTTGTTTTTATAACTGGAATTGGGCATTGATCTCCCATTGCATCAACTTTTATTTCTTTCATTATTATTCCTCCTAAAATTACATTGTATATATTTAAACTTATTTTTATTATCTAATTCACTATTATTTTATGTTGTTTTTCATTTACAACTTCCCCAATTACTCCACATGGTAAACTTAAATTATCTAGTTCTTTCATTATATCTTCCACATCCTCTGGGCCTACTGCTACTAATAATCCACCTGATGTCTGTGGGTCGAATAATATCTCTTCCATAGCAAAGTCATCTATATTAAATAAAACTTTATCTTGAAGGAAATTTCTATTTCTTTGTGCTGCAGCAGTTAGCAAGAATTCATCTGCATATTGTCTAGCTTCTTTTATGTATGGTACTTTTGTACTGTCTATAACTGCTGAGCATTCTCCTGCAACCATTTCATTTAAGTGTCCTAAAAGACTAAATCCTGTTACATCGGTACAAGCATGTACATCATACTTTCTAATAATTTCTGCTGCATATTTATTTAGTGTACACATTGATTCTATAGCCTTGTCCATAGCTTCTTTACTAGCTTCACCTACTCTATTCGCTGTTGAAACTATACCAACACCTAGAGGTTTCGTAAGGATTAATTTATCGCCTACTCTGCATCCATTATTTTGATATATTTTATTTGGGTTTATAATTCCTGTAACAGATAAACCATACTTTACATCTTGGTCCATTATAGAATGTCCACCAGATAAAACTCCTCCAGCTTCTTCTACTTTTTCACTACCACCTTGAATTATATCTCCTAATATGTTTAAATCCATTTGCTCTGGAAAACAAACTATATTTAAAGCAGTTTTAACTTCACCACCCATAGCATATATATCGCTTAATGCATTTGCTGCTGCTATTTTTCCAAATGTGTATGGGTCATCAACCATTGGTGGAAAGAAATCTAATGTTTGGACCATTGCAATATCGTCTGTCAATTTATATACAGATGCATCATCACTGCTTTCAAAGCCTATTAATAAATTATCATCATGTTTTTTCGATATTCTCTCTAAAACACGGCTTAAAATTCCCGGTCCTAACTTTGCAGTACAACCTCCACCTTTACAGAAAACTATATCTTTTTTACTCATAAGCATAACCTCTTTTCCTAATAAAGTTCCTTAATATAAAATTCTTTTATCTTCTATTCTTTTTGTTATTCTATTTCTATCGAAATGTTCTAGTATTGCTATTGATGTTTTTCTATTTGATTTTATAATATCTCTAAATTCTGCTACTGTTATCTGTTTATTCTTTTTCAAATAATCAATTAGGTTTTGTTTTATATTTTCATATAAATCTTTATCAACATAATATTTATCATCTAATTTTTGAACTGTATCACCTATTAATGCTTCTAATACTTCCTCATAAAACTTATTTTTATTACAAATATCGTCTTTTGTGACAAGACAGCTCAATTGATTTTTTCTAACTGCATTTTCAATCTCTTTTTTAATAGATAATTGTTTTTGATTGAATACAACTTCAAATTCATAATTTGAAACTAAGTTATCTTTTACTTTTATTTGTTTATCTTCAACCATTTTATTTAGGATTACATCCATATCTTTAACCTTAAGATTGTTATCAACTCTAGACCTAAGTTCTTCTTTTAAAATACCCTTTCTAAGTCTATATTGTTTATGATACTTAGTTAAAATGTCTATAGTTTTATCTTTCAGTTTATTATAATGACTTATATGTAAATAATATTTATTTACACAAAATACCTTATTTTCACTTATTAAAGTATAAAGCCCTTCTTTAATATATTCTTCTTTCTCTCCAGTATAACTAATTAAATCTTTTAATGTAATATAATTTGATAAATTTAATTTTAAATATTCTTCTATTATATCTTTAAGCTCACCCTTTTCTTTTATTTTCAATGCCTCAATAACACTTTCATCATATATTTTATGTTTCTTTGGTGCTGTATCAATAATTACACCTCCACCAATTGTATCCATTGGTGAATAAGACCTAATTATAAATCTATCACCTTTTTTTGCTACCATTTTTTCTTCTAACCTCAATTGAGCATAGCCACTTTCTCCATAATGTATTTCATCTTCATTTAAAGGTACAATTCTACATAATATCTGCTTTGTACCGTGAAAAATTCTTATTCTATCCCAATGTTTCAGACTCTTCTTGCAATGTTCAACTAATGATATATTCACATCTATCATCATAGATTCTTCAACAGAACCCGTTGCTGCAATAACATCGCCCCTTTGAATTTCGCCTACTTTTATATTAGATAAATTTATTGCTGTTCTTTGTCCTGCATAAGCTTCCTTCACATCACACCCATGAACTTGTATATTTCTAACTTTTACTTTCTTCTCACTAGGATATATAGTCATCTCATCATCCACAGATATTTGTCCTTCAATTAAAGTTCCTGTTACAATCGTTCCGAAACCTTTTAGAGAAAATACTCTGTCTATGCTCATTCTCGCTGGTGAATCTATTTTCTTTTCTTCTATATCTTCACTTAACTCATCAATCTTTTTAATTAATTCATCTAGCCCTCTTCTCGATATAGAATCAACTTCTACAATTGGTGCATTTTCTATAAACAATCCTTTTGTCTTTTCCCTTACTTCATCTTTTACTAATTCTATAAATTCTTCATCTACTAAATCACATTTAGTTAAAACGATTATTCCTTTTTTTACACCTAAATAGTTTAAGATGTCTAAATGCTCCGCAGTTTGGGGCATTACCCCTTCATCTGCAGCTACTACAAGCAAAACTATATCTATTCCACATGCACCGGCTAGCATGTTCTTTATAAACTTCTCGTGACCAGGCACATCCACTATTCCAACTCTTTTTTTACTTGGTAAATCAAAATATGTAAAACCTAAATTAATAGATATTCCCCTTTGTTTTTCTTCTTTTAAACTATCTGTATCTCTACCAGTTAGAGCTTTTATTAATGTCGTCTTTCCATGATCTATATGTCCTGCTGTTCCCAAAATTACGTTCTTCATCTCAAGAATATCCCCCTGAAAATTTAATTAAAAATATGTTTTAATTCTTTTATTATAAAGTCAAATTCATCCTCTTCTATAGTTCTAATATCTAACATATATTTATCTTCATTTATCCTACCTATTATATGAGACTCGCTATTTCTAAGTCTCTTTTCAAGATAAGACACACTAAATTTATTTGGTTTTATTGTTATAATATATGTATCTAGTTTTTCTAATGGCATTGAGCCTCCACCAACTTGAGACATTCCTTTTTCTTTGCCGACTTCTGCATCTATATTTAAAGACATTATTCTATCTAAGAGTATTTCTGATTTTCTCTCTAATTCGTCTATACTGCAAGTAATCATTCTTAAAGTTGGTATATTTTTTATTGCGTCATCTTCATTTAAATACATTCTCAATGTAGCTTCTAAAGCTGCTATTGTCATTTTGTCCACTCTAAGTGCTCTTGTAAGTTGATTTTTTTTCATTTTTTCTATATATTCTTTTTTCCCAACTATAATCCCAGCTTGTGGTCCTCCGAGCATCTTGTCTCCACTGAATGTAACTATATCTGCTCCGTTTTTAATAGAATCTATTACAGTAGGTTCATATGATAATCCATACTTAGATAAATCAACAAATACCCCACTTCCTAAATCTTCTATAATAGGTATATCTTTAAATTCTCCTTGTTCTTTTAGCTCATCTATTCCCACAGATTCAGTAAATCCTAAAATACGATAATTACTAGTATGGACTTTCATTATTGCTTTAGTTTCTTCACTAATTGCCTCTTTATAATCTTCTATATGTGTTTTATTAGTTGAACCAACTTCAACTAACTTTCCACTCCCTAATTCCATTATCCTAGAAATTCTAAAGCTTCCCCCAACTTCAACAAGTTCACCTCGTGAAACAATTACTTCTCCATCTTTTGCTATTGTATTTAACACTAATAATACTGCCGCCGCATTATTATTTACTATTAATACATCTTCCGCACCTGTTAAACGTTTTATTATATCAACTAAATGGTCATATCTAGAGCCTCTTTTGCCCTTTGACAAATTGTACTCCAAATTTGAATATCCAAAACCAATTTGAATTAATTCTTCTTGCACTTTTGGACTTAATTTAGAGCGCCCTAAATTAGTATGTATAACTATACCTGTCCCATTTATAACTCTTTTTATAGATAGTTGGAATTTACTTTTTGTAGAATGGATTATATCATTTATTAAAATTTCTTCTTCTATATTAAATAGGTTTAAATTATCTTCATCTAAATTAATAATTTCTTGCCTTTTAAGTTCTATTACTTCCCTTATAGATTCTATTACTAACTGTCTTGGATAATTATTTAATAAACCTTCTATTTTATAATTTGACAGGACCTTGTCAACTGAAGGCAATTTTGCAAAAATACTACCCTTGTTCAAGCCAATCCCCCCTGTAGTTCTATTCTTTTATTTTAATATAATAATTATAGCTTATTTTGTATACTAATACTTAGTTTTATAGCTTTTATTACAAATTTTGGAAACAAAGTTGAAATTTGAATTATATGTTGCTATTATTAAATAGTAATATATTTATTATGTAAAAATAGACATATTTATATTTTTTGGGGTAGGATGAGTTCTGGTGTTCTCTCTAGTCTTCAAAACTAGTATGAGGGGTTAAGAGCCTCTTAGGTGGGTTCGATTCCCACCCTATCCCGCCAATTATTTAGGTTACTAATACAAAAAATTAGTAACCTTTTTTATATTCTTTTAAACATAATCATTATTTCTGCTTCAAAATAGTATATGTATTTTTGTGTATTTCTAATCCAACAAGTTTCTTAGTTTGATATAATAAAATTATATGGAATTTGTTGTAATTCTTATTATACACTTTATAATGAATTTTTTTATAACAAATACCATTCTACTATTCCACCCAATAATCATTCTTAAAAGGAGGTAAAACAAAATGGAAAAAAAGGTTTTAACCACATGTCCATATTGTGGTGCTGGATGTCAATTCTATCTTGTTGTAGATGAATCTAAGAATAAAATCCTTAGAAGTGAACCTGCAAACGGAAGAACAAATCAAGGCACACTTTGTTTAAAAGGACATTATGGATGGGACTTCTTAAACGACCCTCAAATCCTAACACCGCGTCTTACAAAACCACTTATCAGAAAAAATGGTGTTTTAGAAGAGGTTGAATGGGAAGAAGCAATTACTTACACAGCTAAAAGACTCAATGAAATCAAAGAAAAATATGGCCCTGATTCCATAATGGGTACTGGTTCTGCCAGAGGTCCTGGTAATGAAGCAAACTACATCATGCAAAAATTTATGAGAGCAACAATTGGTACAAATAACGTTGACCACTGTGCTCGTGTCTGACATGCTCCTTCTGTAGCCGGTCTGGCTTACTCATTAGGTAGTGGAGCTATGTCTAACTCTATACCAGAAATTGAAGATGCTAATTTATTATTAATCTTTGGATATAATGGAGCTGATTCACATCCAATTGTTGCGAGAAGAATTGTTAAAGCAAAAGAAAAAGGCGCAACATTAATAACTGTTGACCCAAGGGTTACTGAAACAGCAAGAATTTCTGATATGCATTTACCTATCAAAGGTGGTACTAATATGATATTAGTTAATGCATTCGGAAATGTTTTAATCAACGAAAAGTTATATGATGAAGAGTTTGTAAAAGAACATACAGATAACTTTGAGGAATATAAAAAAATTGTAGAACCTTACACTCCTGAATATGCAGCCAAATATACTAATATTCCGGCCGATATAATCAGAAAAACTATGAGAGAATATGCTAAAGCTAAAGATTCAATGATTCTTTATGGTATGGGTGTATGTCAATTCTCACAAGCAGTTGATGTTGTAAAAGGCTTGGCATCACTTGCATTACTTACTGGAAACCTTGGTAGACCTAATGTCGGAATAGGACCTGTCCGTGGACAAAATAATGTCCAAGGTGCTTGCGATATGGGTGCTTTACCAGACTGTTATCCAGGATATCAAAAAGTTACTAATCCCGAAATAAGAGCAAAATTTGAAAAAGCTTGGGGAGTAAAACTCCCTGGCGAAGTTGGACTTAAATTAACAGAAGTTCCACATGCAGTTTTAGAAGAACATAAAATTAAAGCTTACTATATCTTTGGTGAAGACCCAGTTCAAAGCGACCCTGATGCTGGCGAAGTAAGAAAGGCACTTGATGAATGTGAATTTATAGTTGTTCAAGATATATTTATGAATAAAACAGCACTTCACGCTGATGTTATCTTCCCTGCTACATCTTGGGGTGAACATGACGGAGTTTATTCTTGTGCCGACAGAGGATTCCAAAGAATTAGAAAAGCAGTTGAACCAAAAGGCGATGTAAAAACTGACTGGCAAATAATCTGTGAAGTTTCTACTGCTATGGGATATCCAATGCATTACAACAATACTAAAGAAATATGGGATGAAATGAGAAGCCTAACTCCTAGTTTCTTTGGAGCGACTTATGAAAAGATGGAAAAATACGGCTGTATCCAATGGCCATGTAGAGATGAATCTGATTCTGATTTAGGAACTATGTACTTACACAAAGATGGAATATTCTCTACTCCAGACCATAAAGGTCAATTATTTGCAGCAGAATGGAGACCTCCATACGAAATTGAGGACGAAGAATATCCATTTAGTTTATCTACTGTAAGAGAAGTTGGTCATTATTCTGTAAGAACAATGACTGGTAACTGTAGAACTCTTGCTCAATTAGAAGATGAACCTGGTTATCTACAACTAAATCCAAAAGATGCTCAAAAACTTGGAATCAATGAAAATGAAATCATAAAAGTAAGCTCTAGAAGAGGTAGTGTTTTTACAAGAGCATTAGTTACAGACAGAGTTCAACCAGGATCTACGTATATGACTTACCAATGGTGGGTTGGTGCTTGTAATGAACTTACTGTCGCTAGTCTTGACCCTATTTCAAAAACTCCAGAATATAAATATTGTGCTGTTAAAATCGAAAAAATAGATAATCAAGATTGGGCTGAACAACATGTTAAAGACATCTATAAAGACCTAAAAGAAAAAATGCATACCAAATAAGCTTAGGAAATAAATATTTAAATTAATATCGAAAGGGGAAATATTATGAAAAACAAATTAGGAGCATTTGTCGTTGCTGACCCTAATAAGTGTACTGGATGCAGAGCATGTGAAGTTGCTTGTTTTGCTACACACAATGCAAACAACAATGTAGGATGTACAGTTGGAACAGTTGATATTCCTGTGATTCCTAGACTTTATTTAGTAAAAGATGATGTTATCTGTATGCCTATACAATGCAGACATTGTGAAGATGCACCTTGCTTAAACACATGTCCTGTAAAAGCAATTTCTAGAATAAATAATTCTGTAATTGTCGATGAAGTAAAATGTATTGGATGTAAAACTTGCTTACTTGCATGTCCATTTGGTGCAATCGATTTATTAACTCAATATGCTGATGGAAAACCTGTTGAACAAAGGGCAATCGATGAAAGTAATAAAATTGCTTATAAATGTGATTTATGCAAGGATAAGGATAAATTAGCTTGTGTTAATGCCTGTCCTAACCAAGCTCTAAAACTCGTTACTCCTTTAGAAGATAAAAAAGCTAAAAATATCAGAGCTGCTATGAGCTTATTATCAACTAATAAATAAAGGAGGATAAAATGATGATTGTTAGTATAGATAAAGATTTATGTACAGGATGTCAAGAATGTGTTAAAGTGTGTCCAGCTTATGCAATAACTGGTGAACCAAATAAACCACAAGAAATTAATCCTGATAGATGTGTAATATGTGGACAATGTGTTCAAGTTTGTAAATCATATGCATCAATTATAGACAATGGTGAAGAATTTGTTGAAAATAAAAAACACGAAAGAAAAATACCAGATGTTATAAATGAACCTCTATTTGCTGCAAACAATGTATGTGATGTAGATAAAGTTAAAGCTGCTTTAAAAGACCCTACTAAAATAACTATGGTTCAATGTGCTCCAGCTGTTAGAGTTGCTCTTGGAGAAGATTTCGGAATGGAACTTGGTTCTTTAACTCCAGGGAAAATGGCTGCAGCATTAAAAGCACTTAAATTTGATAAAGTTTATGATACAAACTTTGCAGCAGATTTAACTATAATGGAAGAAGGAAATGAATTAATTAAAAGAATTCAAGAAGGCGGCACTCTACCTATGTTTACTTCTTGTTGCCCAGCTTGGGTTAAATTCTTAGAAACTAATTACTCTGAATTAACTGACCATTTATCTTCTTGCAAATCACCACAACAAATGGGTGGTGCTGTATTTAAAACTTATGGTGCAAAAGTAAATAATATAGATGCAAAAGATATTTATAGTGTTTCTATAATGCCTTGTACTTGTAAAAAATTTGAATGTGATAGACCTGAAATGAACTCAAGTGGCTATCGTGATGTAGATGCTGTTTTAACAACTAGAGAACTTGCTTATTTGATAAAAGATGCTGGAATAGATTTTAATTCTCTAGAAGAAATCCCATTTGAAAGCCCATTAGGTGTTTATACTGGTGCTGGTACTATATTCGGTGTAACTGGTGGTGTTATGGAAGCCGCACTTAGAACTGCATACGAAGTAATAACTGGTGAAGAAATTCCAAGTATAGATATTCCTGCTGTTAGAGGCTCTGATGGATTTAGGACTGCTGAAGTAAAAATTGGTGAATTAACACTTAAAGTTGGAGTTGTAACTAATCTAAAAAATGTAGTTCCTGTTTTAGAAGATTTAAAAGCTGGAAAACTCGACTTACATTTCATCGAAGTTATGACTTGTCCAGTTGGATGTGTAAGTGGTGGAGGTCAACCAAAACTACTATTAGAAGAATACAGAGAAATTGCATACAATAATAGAATAAAATCTACTTATACACATGATGCTAATTTACCACTTAGAAAATCTCATACTAATCCTGAGATTGCTAATATTTACTCTAACTTCTTAAAAGAACCTTTAGGCCCAGTATCTCATCATTTATTACACACTAAGTATTGCATAAAAAAATAAAGGGGGTCTAAGTAATGAATTATTTTGTTGTAGCTGATCCTATAAAATGTATTGGATGTAGAACTTGTATGATTGCTTGTGTTGTTGAACACAGCGGTGAAGATATATTTTATGAAAATCCAGAAGAAATAAACTTCAATCCTAAACTTGAAGTTGTAAAAAATGCACAAGTTTCTGTACCTATTCAATGTAGACAATGCGAAGATGCACCTTGTGCAAAAGCATGTCCACAAGATGCTATTAGCAAAGTAGATAATGCTATCATAGTAGACCAACAAAAATGTATAGGTTGCAAAAACTGTATGCTTGCTTGCCCATTTGGTGCTATTAACTTAAATGATGCTGAGTCTGGATGTACAGTAGATTTATCAAGTTTACCAGATGATAAACTTTTCTGCATTGAAAAAATGGTAGCAAATAAATGTGACCTTTGCAGAGGCTCTGAAAAAGGTCCTGCATGTGTAAGAGTCTGTCCAACTTCTGCATTTAAAATTGTTAAAGAGGAAGACCTTGCAACTGCTGTTAAAAACAAAAGAAAAGCATCTGCTATTGAAACAAATAGTTTATAAATATAAATTTAATAAAAAAATATATATTTACAACTAAAATCTAATGCCCCTTACCTCTGTAAGGGGCATATTATTTCATCTTAATAATTATAAGTTATCATATTTTAAATATAATTAAATTTTTTGGTGTTTATAACAACCGCAATTTTTACTATAAAATAATATTATATAATTATGAGATTATATTTAGAACTATTTTGTGCATAAGACATGTATATTATTTATTATCAACATAAATAACACCATATTCGTCAAACCCTTTATTCTTATAAAGATTTGAAACCCATAATAAGGTACAATGTAAATACCGATTTACATTGTACCTTTATTCAAACTATTAAAATTAAATTAATAACTATTTTCTAGCACATTCACTAGCTTCACCAACCAATATGTCTAACCCATGTTCAAGAGCTGGCATTAAACACTCCATACACTCTTTTACTGCTTTAGGGCTCCCTGGCATATTTATAATTAGTGTAGATTTTCTAATTACTGAAACCGCCCTACTCAGCATTGCTTTTTTAGTAAATTGCATACTATAAGCTCTTATAGCTTCAGATATTCCTGGAACTAATTTTTCAGCTATTGATAGTGTAGCTTCTGGAGTATTATCTCGTTTTGAAAATCCAGTTCCTCCTGTTGTAAGGATTAAATCTACTTCATTATTATCACATAAATTTTTCATTTCTTCTGCTAAAACTTCTTTATCATCTGGAAGCACTCTGTAGAATTTTACCTCATACCCAAACTCTCCAACTATCTCTTTTATTTTAGCTCCACTTTCATCTACTCTTTCCCCACGTGAACCTTTATCACTTGCAGTTATAATTCCAACTCTATACATATTATCCACCTTCTATTCTACTATTTCTATTTGATCTCCTGGCTTAATTTTTCCGCCTTCTAATACTCGTGCAAATATCCCATTTCTAGGCATTATACAATCGCCCATCTTTTGGAATATCTCACATCCATGGTGACATTCTTTCCCTATTTGAGTTATTTCTAATAAAACATCATTACATCTAAATTTTGTTCCTACTGGTATAGTTTTTAAATCCCAACCTTCAACTAATAAGTTTTCACCAAAAGCACCTGGTTTTACACCTGCTCCTCTAGCATTAAATTCTTCTACTTTTTCAAATGAAAGTAAACTAACTTGTCTGTGCCATTTACCAGCATGTGCATCACCTCTTACTCCGAATTCAACTATAAATTCACCTTCATCAATTGGATGTTTTTGAGTTCCTTTTTTTTCACTTATACATACATTTACGACTCTTCCCATTGCCTTTTCTCCTTAAATTTATTTATCCCAATTTATTAATTTGTTTGATATTTATCCTCCGATTTGAACCATATTTTTAACTTCTATGTCTTGTTCTCCGTTGGTGTGTCCAAACTTATGGCTCAACGGTTTATTCCAAATACTATCGTGGATTAATCTTTTTAAATCTTCATCGCTTATCCCATCCCTAATAGGAGTTTTTAAATCGATTCCCTTATTATAATGAAGACATAATTTTAAGAATCCATTCGATGTAAGCCTTATTCTATTGCATGATCCACAAAATTCATGACTTATAGCACTAATAAAGCCAATACATCCCCTCATTTTTTTATTTCTGTAATACTTAGCTGGACCATTTCCTCTTTTTTCAGTAACTGGCTCAAAAGTTCCAAAACGACTTTCTAATATTGAAAGTATTTCATCATTATCTATTTGTGTGTATTTTTTGCCGAATCCAATCGGCATCAATTCTATAAATCTAACATCTATCTCTCTTTCTTTTGCAAAATTTGCAATATCAGCAAGTTCATCTATATTAAAATCCCTAATTGCTAGACAATTTATCTTAACTCTAATGCCTAAATCATATGCTTTATCTATACCCATAAGCACTTTTTTAAGTCCTTCTCTTCTGGTTATCTTTTTAAAATTATCCTTTTTTAAAGTATCTAAACTTACATTAATGGCATCTATTCCAGCATCATATAAATCATCTAACATATCGTAAAGTAGTATTCCATTAGTAGTAAGAGTCACTTGCTCTATTTTTTCTAGATTTTTTATATTTCTAATTAAATTTACAATATCTTTTCTTACTAGTGGTTCTCCACCTGTTATTTTAATTTTTTTAACTCCTAATTCTGATATTGTTTCACAAATTCGTAAAATTTCATCATAAGAAAGTATTTCTTTATGTGGGATGCTTTCTATACCTTCTTCAGGCATACAGTAAACACATCTCAAATTACATCTATCTATTACAGATATTCTAAGATAATCTATATTTCTATTTAATTTATCTAACATATTCCTTTCCCACTTTCAGGCATATTATTGTATAACTACTTGTCTTCATTAAAGTAAAAATCTCCACTCTTTCCACCAGATTTTTTCACTAAATGTACATCTGATATAACCATTCCTTTGTCGATTGCTTTACACATATCATAAATAGTTAAAAGCGCAACATTTACTCCTGTAAGAGCTTCCATCTCTACTCCCGTTTTTCCACTTAATTTTACAAGGCATGTAGCACTTATACTTTTTTCATCTTCATTAAATTCAAAATCTACTTTTGCCTTTGTTAACATTAATGGATGGCACATAGGTATTAATTCCGATGTTTTTTTAGTTGCCATAATTCCAGCAACTCTAGCAACTGCAAGAACATCCCCCTTCGCCATATTTCCTGTTACAATTCTTTCATATGTCTCATCACATACAAATATTTTTCCTGTTGCTATAGCTTCTCTTTCTGTTACATTCTTATCTGTAACGTCAACCATAACTGCATTTCCATGTTGATCAAAGTGATTTAATTTTTCTGACATCTTATACACCCTTTCCAAATCCACAGTTAGGGAATGTACAAATATCACAACTTAAGCATAATCCACCTAACCCTAATCCTGCTAAATCTTCACTTGTTACCATATCATCTGCCATAAGTCTTGGTAATATTAAATCAAATACTGTTCTTTTCGCATACATTACACACCCTGGTAACCCTACTATTGGTAGTTCTCTTCCATCTTTTTCATAATAAGCAAGCAACATCATTGCACCTGGAAGAACTGGTGCCCCATAAGAAACTATTCTAGCCCCTGTACTTTTTATTGCACCTGGAGTTTTATCGTCTGGGTCTACACTCATACCTCCTGTGCATAATACCATATCGGCACCTTGTTCTATAAAGTCTTCAACAGCTTTTGTGATTTTTTCCATATCGTCATTTACTATTGTTTGACCGATTATTTCCGCACCAAATTCCTTAGCCTTATCTGCCACGACCGGCCCAAAAGTATCTTTTATTCTTCCATAAAATACTTCATTTCCAGTTGTCACTATACCTACTTTTTTCTTTTTATAAGGTAATAATGATAATATTGGTTTATCACCTGCAACTTCTTTTGCTTTTTCCATTTTTTCTTGCTCTATTAAAAGAGGTATTATTCTCGTTCCTGCAAGTTTATCACCCTTTTTAACAGTTGTATTTGTATGTCTAGTTGCTATCATCATTTCGCCTAAACGATTTACGGCTCTTAATTTTTCTACATCTATTTTTAAAAGTCCATCTATTTCAGCTATTAATTCTATTTTTCCTTCTTTTACTTCAGATTGACTCATATTTTCATTCATACAAATATCTCTTAAATATTCAGCAGCCTCATTTTCATGAAGTATACCTTCAGTTTTTTCCCATATATAAAGATTATCTTTCCCTAGTGATAATAAAACTGGAATGTCTTCTTCTGTTACTACATGCCCCTTCCTGAAGGCTGTTCCTTTTTTTACATCCTTTATAATTTGAGTTATATCATGGCAAAGAACGTGCCCTACCGCGTCTTGAGTTTTAACACACTTCATAAAAATCATCTCCTATTTCCCGTCAATATACTGAATTATAATCTCAGCAATTTCGTCTATATTATTTAAATTAATTATTTTATTATCTATATCTAAATTTCTTATATTATTTTCTGGCTCTATATCTGATACAATAGCAATTAAATTTTTTTTATTACAAACAGACTCCACAGAATTACCTTTTCTTATTATTTCTACTTTAGGATAAGATGACTTTTTAAATCCCTCTAAAAAAATCAAATCTGCCTCTGGAAATAACTTTATTAATTCTGATTCATTAGTTTCTTTCTGGTCTTTAACTACCATAAACCTATTCTTTGAAAATACGGCAGTTCCATATGCACCAGCGCTTTTATGTTTATAAGAATCTGTACCTTCCACATCTGCATCAAAATCATGACCATCATGCTTTATTGTAGCAACTTTATACCCTAAATCTACGAATTTAGGTATTAATTTAGTTATCAAAGTTGTCTTTCCAGAATTCTTAACACCACATATTACAATTATTGATTGATTTTTCAATCCTTTTTTTTCTTCCATATTTCAATAATATTCTCCTTTGACAGCTATAAAATTACAGCCTGTACTTTGTCTCCCTTATCTAATTTTGGTGTTCCTGGTTTTATATCTATCAAACAATTGCAACCTATCATTGAACCAAGCATTCCTGATGAATGTCCTCCTTTTGGAAGATATACCTTTCCCTCATCATAAATAGCCCTTATCAATCTTCTACCTCGGCTTTCCTTTAAAAATTCATCTTGTAATATCGCTTCTTTTCTTACTTCTTTTAAATCTGGATCTTGTCCCAATTTATATAATAGCTGTTTGCCCATTAATTCAAATGTAGATATTGCAGCAAACGGATTTCCTGATAAACAAAGTAATGGTTTATTTTCATAAATTGCATATATAGCAGGTGTTCCTGGTTTCATATTAACTCTCCAGAAAACTCTCTTAGCATCTAAAAGTTGTATAACTTGATGCATTATATCTTTTTTACCAACAGAAACTCCCCCTGTAGTAAATACCACATCTACATTATTTATAACATTTTTAATTTCATTTGCAATTAAATTTTCATCATCACCCATTACTTTAGCAATAACTACTTCACAGCCTAAATCTTCTAATCTAGCTGCTATCATTCTTCTATTACTGTCATAGATTTTGCCTTCTGTAAGAGGTGTACCTCCGCAAATTACTTCGTCACCTGTACTTATTAATGAGACTCTAGTTCTTCTTATTACTTTAACTTTTTCATATCCCATAGATGCGATTATACCTATATGCACATGGCTAAGTTTTTCCCCAATTTCTATTAGTTTACTTCCCTTTTTTATATCCTCACCCTCAAAACAGTAATTTTGATGGTGTTTTATTTCTTCATATATTTCAACTGTTTCCATTCCATAGTCAGTAGATTCTTGTCTTATAACACAATCACACCCATTTGGTATTTTTGCCCCTGTCATTATTCTAACTGCCTGCTGTTTTCCTACTTCTTTATGAGTATATCCTCCTGCAAAGACCTCATCTATAACTTTTAATTTTATAGGATTTTCTTTGCTTGCACCGACAATATCTTCTGATCTTAAAGCATAACCATCTAGTGGTGAGCGGTCAAACGGAGGCTGATTAATTGGAGCTATTATATCTTCTCCTATAATTCTTCCCCTAGCATCTTCTATACTAACCTCTTCTATATCATTTATACTTTCAACGGAATCACAAATTAAATCTACCGCTAATTCAAGTTCTATACCTACCATATCATATTTCCTCCCTAAAAAAAATGCTATATAATCTATTATTTAAAAATAGAAAATATAGCTAATAGAGGTATGATTCTACCCCTTATAATTTTCCCCTTCTCAAATAACGGATGGCTATAACGTTTCCATCATAACCTGAAGTAATCATTTTAATTACTTGGCTCAGTATCATAGTTATACCTTAGACACTTTCGCTCGGAGAATATTCAATTTTTTTCTTTAATGAATCATATTCCTGTGGTGTATTAATATTACTTAATGTCTCTAATTTTATATCAGTATCCTCTATATTTATTTTAACAAAGTTACTCTTCTCTATTAAATAACTCAACTTGTAGTATTTCTTGCCTATCATTTCTTCTATGATTGGAAGTACTTTTTTAGAGTATATAGCACTTAAAGGATATAGCCTGCCATGTTTATCACAAAAAACTACAATATCTATATTTTCGTTTATTTTATCACATAATACTTCTATATTTTTTTTTGTAATGAAAGGCATATCACACGCTGTTATAAAAAGATATTCTTCTTTACAGTTTAATAAAGATGAATATATACCACCTAATGGTCCAATCTCTTTATAAATATCTTCTATTAATTTAAATCCCATTTGTTTGAAGTCTTGTTTCTGATTTTTAGAGAATTTGTCATTTATAGATAAATATATGTTAGAAAAGTCATCTAAAGTATCCTTAATCCTTTCTAGAAATGTGATATTGTTTAATTTTAGAAGTCCTTTGACATTACCGTTCATCCTACTATTCTTTCCACCCATAAGAATTAGTGCCCCTATATCCAAAACTACCACCTCTATCTATATTGATACTTTAAATTAATTCTAGCATAACTAATGTATTTTTTCAGTACTAGAAAATCCTTATTTTGAAATTTATAAGGCTTATAAATTTCTATTGTTAAAATTACCAGGACCTATATTTACTTCTATAGGTCCTGGCACCTATTTTATATATTCTATTCGAATGTTTATTAATTCTTAACTTCTTTCTAAAGTTGATAAAACTCTAGCTTATAGTTTTATGCTTTTTCTATTTTAATAGCACAAACTTTGTATTCTGGTATTCTAGCATATTTATCTAATGCAGCATTTGTCAACCAGTTACAGTTTCCATCTGGGAAGTGGAACGGCATCCAAGTTTCACCTGGAGATACTTTTGTTCCAACACGAGCAGTAGTTTCTATTTCACCACGTCTTGAAGAAACTTTTACTCTGTCTCCATCTTTAACACCTATAGCCTCAGCATCTTTTTCATTCATTTCTATAAATGATTTACCAGCTATTTGCATTAAACCTTCAGTTTTACCAGTCATTGCTCTTGTAGTGTAATGATATAATATACGTCCAGTCATTAATATAGTTGGATATTCATCATCTGGTAATTCAGCAGATGGAACGTATTCAGCTGGATAGAACCAACCTAATCCTCTAGTAAATTTACCAACGTGCATTATTGGAGTACCTGGATGATCTTTAGTTGGGCAAGGCCATTGTAGTCCACCTTCTCTGTCAAGTCTTTCATGGCTTATACCACCAAAACTTGGAGTTACTGAAGCTATTTCATCCATTATTTCTGCTGAAGTTAAATGAGGTTGTGGGTATCCCATTCTATTCATTATGTCTATGAATATATCAGTATCTAATCTCATTTCGCCTTCTAGTTCAACAGCTTTACGCACTCTTTGAACACGTCTTTCTGTATTAGAGAATGTACCCTCTTTTTCAGCATAACTTACACCTGGTAATATAACATCAGCATATTGAGCAGTTTCAGTCATGAATAATTCATTCATTACAAAGAAATCTAAGCTTTCTAATGCCTTTATAACATGATGAGTATCAGGGTCAGTTACTATTGGGTCTTCACCAAAGATATAAAGCCCTTTAACTTCTCCTCTTATTGCAGCAGGGAATATATCTGTTGCATGTTTTCCTGGGTTAGGATTTAATTTAGTTCCCCAAGCTTTTTCAAATTTAGCTAATACTTCTGGATTAGCAACTTTTTGATATCCTGGGAAATCTCCTGGCATAGCACCCATGTCACAAGCACCTTGTACGTTGTTTTGTCCACGAAGTGGGTTAACACCACAACCTGGTTTACCTAATTTACCAACTAACATTGCCATGTTTGACATAGACATAACACCTTCAGTACCAGTTGAGTGTTCTGTAACTCCTAGGCAGTAGATGATTGGAGCTGTTTCAGCTTTAGCATACATTATTGCTGCTTTTCTTAAATCATCTGCATCTATATGACAGATTTCTGCAACTTTTTCTGGAGTGTAGTCTTTAACTATTTCTTTTATCTTTTCATAACCTTCAGTACGTTCATTAATGAAGTCCATATCTTGAAGTCCTTCTTCTATGATTACGTGCATAATACCATTAGCAAATGCAACGTTTGTACCTGGTTTTAATTTTAGATGTATATCAGCTTTTTTAGCTAAATCTATATCACGAGGGTCAACTACTATAAGTTTACTTCCTCTTTGTACAGCTTGACGTATTTGCATACCAACAACTGGATGTGCTTCTTCTGGGTTAGATCCTACTAACATTATAACGTCTGGATCATTAGTTATGTCTCCTATTGGATTAGTCATAGCTCCTGAACCTAAAGTCATAGCTAAACCAGAAACTGATGCAGAGTGGCAAACACGAGCACAGTTATCTACGTTGTTTGTTCCAAATGCACAACGAACTAATTTTTGCATCATATAGCAGTCTTCATTTGGTGAACGAGAACAAGCAAAACCTGCTAATGCGTCAGAACCGTATTTTCTTTTTATTTCTAAGAATTTAGATGCTACTAAATCTAATGCTTCATCCCAAGTAGCTCTTTCAAATTCTCCTGTTTCATGGTTTTTGATTAATGGATATTTTATTCTTTCTGGAGAGTGAACAAAGTCGAAACTTCCTGAACGACCTTTAACACATAATAAACCTTTATTTGATGGTCCATTTGCTGCTTCAACATCTACTATTTTATTGTCTTTTACAACTAAATAATATTGACATCCTGTAGCACAGTGTGGACAAGTAGTTAAGACTTTCTTGTCTACTTGATATGGACGATAATTCTTTCTTCTCTTCATTGTAAGAGCACCTGTTGGACAAGCTTGAACACAGTTTCCGCATGATTCACAGTTAGTATCTGCCCAATCTACATTAAATGGAGTTCCTATTTTAGAATCGAATCCCCTTTCCATAGTGTCTATTGCTCCACGCCCTACTATTTTATGGCAAGTGTTTACACATCTATGGCATAAAATACAAAGGTTTGGATTATATGTGAAGAATGGGTTACTATCATCTATAGGTAAATCAGTTTGTTCACCTTCATAAGTTGTTCTTGATACACCATATTCATAACATAAATCTTGAAGTTTACAATCCCCATTTGATGGACAAGAGAAACAATCAGTTTTATGATTTGATAAAAGCATATCTAAAACATTTTTTCTTGCAGTTCTTACTTTTTCACTGTTTGTAGTTACAACAAGTCCCTCAGCAACTTGTGCAGTACAAGCAGTCTCCATTTTTGTTCTTCCTCTGTTTTCGATTTCTACCATACACATTCTACAAGAACCGTCTGGTAGTAAGTCTTTTATATAGCATAAAGTAGGTATTTTAATGCCAACAGATTCTGCGGCATGTAAAATAGATGTTCCCTTTTTAGCTTCTACGACTTTTCCATCTATAGTTAAACGTACCATCTTATTTCCCCCTTATTCATATAAAAACTAAAATTATATTTTTGGAAAGTACCACAGTATATTCTGTGATACTTTCTTTAATAATTTAGTTTATATAAATTTTAATTGAGTGCCTTCTATTTACATTAACCTTCTAATGTAATCAACGAATGTTTAAGGATACGCTATTTCTTAAAAAGATATCTATAACATACTTTATACTGATTCAGCCTTTATGCTTTTGCAATTTTTACAGCACACACTTTATATTCTGGTGCTTTTGCAAATTTATCAAGTGCTGCATTTGTCAACCAGTTAGCATTTCCATCAGGGAAGTGGAATGGCATCCAAGTTTCGCCTGGAGATACTTTAGTTCCAACAACAGCAGTTGTCTCTATTTCACCACGTCTTGATGCAACTTTTACTTTATCACCGTCTTTAATTCCTAGAGCATCAGCATCTTTTATATTCATTTCTATAAATGATTTACCCGCTATTTCCATTAATTCTGGAGTTCTACCAGTCATTGCTCTAGTAGTATAGTGATATAATATACGACCAGTCATAAGGATATATGGATACTCATCATCTGGTAATTCAGCAGATGGAACATATTTAGCTGGATAGAAGTATCCTAATCCTCTAGCAAATTTACCTACATGTAGTATAGGTGTTCCTGGATGATCCTTACTTGGACATGGCCATTGTAAGCTTCCAACTTCATCAAGTCTCTTATGGCTTATACCAGAAAAACTTGGAGTTAATGAAGCTATTTCATCCATTATTTCAGCTGAAGTTAAATGAGGTTGAGGATATCCCATTCTGTTTAATAAATCAATGAATATATCTGTATCTAATCTCATTTCTCCTTCTAGCTCTACAGCTTTACGTACTCTTTGAACACGTCTTTCTGTATTAGAGAATGTTCCTTCTTTTTCAGCATAACTTACTCCTGGTAATATAACATCAGCATATTGTGCTGTTTCAGTCATAAACAATTCATTCATTACTAAGAAATCTAAACTTTCTAATGCTTTAATAATATGATGTGTATCTGCATCAGTTACGACTGGATCCTCACCAAAGATATATAGACCTTTTATATCACCTCTTATAGCAGCTGGGAATACTTCTGTTGCTTTTATACCTGGTTTTGGATTTAATTTAACTCCCCAGGCCTTTTCAAATTTAGCTAATACTTCTGGATTGTCAACTTTTTGATATCCAGGGAAATCAGTAGGCATAGCACCCATATCACAAGCACCTTGAACGTTGTTTTGTCCACGTATTGGGTTGACACCACAACCTTCTCTACCTAATTTTCCAACTAGCATTGCCATATTTGACATTGACATAACACCCTCTGTACCAGTTGAATGTTCTGTAACACCTAAACAATACATGATTGGAGCTTTATCAGCTTTAGCATACATTATTGCTGCTTTTCTTAAATCATCAGGATCTATATTGCATATTTCAGCTACCCTCTCTGGAGTATAATCCTTAACTATTTCTTTTAGTTCTTCGTAACCTTCAGTACGAGAATTTATAAAATCTAAATCTTGAAGTCCTTCTTCTATGATTACATGCATTATACCATTAGCAAATGCAACGTTTGTTCCAGGTTTTAATTTTATATGCACATCTGCTTTCTTAGCTAAATCTATATCACGAGGGTCAACTACTATTAGTTTACATCCTCTTTGTACAGCTTGACGTATTTGCATACCTATAACTGGATGTGCTTCTTCTGGATTTGATCCAACTAACATAATTAAATCTGATTCTCCTGTTGTATCTGCTATTGTATTAGTCATGGCTCCTGAGCCTAGTGTCATCGCAAGACCTGCGACAGATGGAGAATGTCAGACACGAGCACAGTTGTCTACGTTGTTGTTACCAAATCCACAACGAACTAGTTTTTGCATCATATATATATCTTCGTTTGTTGAACGAGAACATGCAAAACCAGCTAATGCATCTGTTCCATAATTTTTCTTTATATCTAAGAATTTTGTTGCTACTAAGTCTAACGCTTCATCCCAAGTAGCTCTTTCAAATTCTCCTGTTTCTTTATTTTTTATTAAAGGATATTTTATTCTATCCCCTGAGTGAACGAAATCAAAACTTCCTGAACGACCTTTTACACATAATAAACCTTTATTTGATGGACCATTTGCAGCCTCAACATCAACTATTTTATTATCTTTTACTAATAGATAATATTGACATCCTGTTGCACAATGTGGACAAGTTGTTAATACTTTTTTATCTATTTGATATTTACGATAATTTTTTCTTCTCTTCATTGTAAGAGCGCCTGTTGGGCAAGCTTGAACACAGTTACCACATGATTCACAGTTAGTATCTGCCCAATCTATATTAAATGGAGTTCCTATTGCAGAATCAAATCCTCTTTCCATAGTATCTATTGCTCCACGTCCTACTACTTTATGGCAAGTGTTTACACATCTATGACATAAAATACAAAGATTTGGATTATATGTGAAGAATTTATTAGAGTCGTCTATTGGTAATTCAGTTTGTTCACCGTTATAAGTAGTTCTTTCTATTCCATATTCAAAACATAACTCTTGAAGTTTACAATCTCCATTTGATGGACAAGAGAAACAGTCAGTTTTATGGTTTGAAAGTAGCATATCAAGAATACTTCTTCTTGCATTTCTTACTTTTTCACTGTTTGTAGTTACAACAAGTCCCTCAGCAACTTGTGCAGTACAAGCAGTTTCCATTTTTGTTCTACCCCTGCTTTCTATTTCTACCATACACATTCTACAAGAACCATCTGGTAATAAATCTTTTATATAGCAAAGCGTAGGTATTTTAATTCCAACGCTTTCAGCTGCATGTAATACACTTGTACCTTTTTCAGCTTCAACTTGGATTCCATCTATAGTTAACTTAACCATATTACTTCCTCCTTAAATTTTAATTTATGTCTAATTCTTAATTGATAAATTTTTAAATCATACTAATTCATCATATTATTTTCTTAGTTAAATTCACGTTTTATCATATTATTTTATTTAGCAATTTTTAATCTTATATTTAATTTTTATGTATTTTACTTTATTTAATTGTTTTATGCAATTTTATAATCTATATATCTATTCAGCATAAATAGCATCAAATTTACAACCTTCCATACAAGCTCCACATTTGATACATTTAGTTGTATCAATAACATGAGGTTCTTTCTTTTCACCAGTAATTGCACCAACTGGACAATTTCTAGCACATTTAGTACAACCTTTACATTTATCTGGATCAATTTTGAAAGTCTTTAATGCAGAACATACATGAGCTCTACATTTACCATCAACTATATGTTCTTCATATTCATGTCTGAATAATTCTAGTGTACTTATAACTGGAAGTGGAGCACTCTTACCAAGACCACATAAAGACATGCTTCTCACTGTTTTTGCAGTTTCTTCTAGCTTATCTAAATCTTCTAAAGTACCTTTACCTTCAGTTATCTTATCTAATATTTCAAGCATTCTCTTAGTACCTATACGACATGGCGTACATTTACCACAAGATTCTCTTTGTGTGAAACTCATGAAGAAACGAGCAACGTCAACCATACAGCTGTTTTCGTCCATTACAACAAGTCCACCAGAACCCATTATTGCATTAAGTTTTTTAACTGAGTCAAAGTCTAATGGTAAGTCTAAGTGTTTTTCAACTAAACATCCACCAGATGGTCCACCTATTTGAACAGCTTTGAATGGAACACCATCTTTAACACCGCCACCTATATCATAAACTATTTCTCTTAATGTAGTTCCCATTGGAACTTCTATTAATCCAGTATTATTAACACTACCTGTTAATGCAAACGCTTTCGTACCAGGGCTACCTTCTGTACCAAATCCTCTGTACCAATCAGAACCTTTTGTTATTATCATAGGAACATTTGCATATGTTTCAACGTTGTTTAATACTGTAGGTCTTTCAAATAAACCTTTTTCAGCAGAACGAGGTGGTTTAACCCTTGGCATACCACGATTACCTTCTATAGAAGCTGTTAATGCACTACCTTCACCACAAACGAAAGCACCAGCGCCTCTATTTATATGCAATCTGAAACTAAAATCAGTTCCTAATATATTATCTCCAAGTAATCCACATTCTTCTGCTTGAGCTATAGCTATTCTCAAACGTTCAACTGCTAATGGGTACTCAGCACGAACATATATATATCCGTTTTGAGCCCCTACTAAGTAGGCACCTATCATCATACCTTCTATCATTTTATGAGGGTCACCTTCCATGATACTTCTGTCCATGAATGCACCTGGGTCACCTTCATCACCATTACATACTACATATCTTTCAGTAACTGGCTGTTTTGCAACTTCTGCCCATTTTTTACCTGTTGGGAAGCCAGCACCACCACGACCTCTAAGTCCAGATTTTAATATTTCTTCTAATCCTTCTTCTTTAGTCATATCAAATAATACTTTTTCTAAACCTTCATATCCGCCAATTGCTATATATTCTTCTATGTGTTCTGCATCTATATGACCACAGTTTTTAAGAACTATACGAGTTTGTTTTTCATAGAAAGGTATAGATTCTTGGCTGACATAAGATTTGCCATTTTGTTTATATACTAATCTATCTATTACATTTCTTTTTAAAATAGTTTCATTATAAATTTCTTCACAATCTTCAAGTTGAACTTTTACATAAAGTATGTTTAAAGGTTCAATTCTCATTAATGGTCCCATTTCGCAGAAACCATGGCATCCACTTTTCTTAACTTCTGGATGTGGAACATGTCCTTCAAACTTTACTTCTACATTATCATTGTCTCCAACAAGTTCTTTCATTTTTTCGTATATAAATTGTGATCCACCTGATATACAACCAGTACCTCCACAAATTAATATACGTATAGGAGTTGCGTCAATTTTTGATTTTGCTTCTTTACGAATAGCTTGTAATTGTTCTCTAGTTTCTATTCTTTTCATATTATTCGCACTCTCCTTTCTTAAGTTCTTCAATTACTTCTATAGCTTTGTCTGGAGTCATCTTTGGATGTACTTTGTCATTTACAGTCATAACTGGAGCAAGACCACAAGCACCTAAACATGATACTATTTCTATTGTAAATAGCATATCATCAGTTGTATTTTTTCCTTTTCCTAAACCTAAATGTTTTTGTAATGCTTCTCTTACTGGAACTGATTTACGTACATGACATGCTGTACCATCACATACTTTAATAACGTATTTTCCTTTTGGATCAAAAGAAAAGTTTTCATAAAAAGTTGCAACACTATATGCCTTTGCTAGTGGTATACCTAATTTATCTGCAATGTAAGAAAGTAATTCTCCTGGCAAATAACGATACTCTGCTTGCACATCTTGCATGACTGGAATTAAAGAACTTGGTTTTGCACCATGAAGTTCAATAATCTCATCTGTCTTTTTATAATAAGACTGCTCTAGCATATTTTTCCCTCCCCTATTTGTTAGAATTATAAAATGTCACTATCTAGAAATGTCAATTCTGTACTTAATTAGTCTTTTTTAATAGATAACTACTATTTGTACATACTCCTGTTTATATATTAGTTTAAAAATCAAATATTTTTCTATAACAAAAAAGAACTTTATATAAAAATTATCTCTTATATAAAGTTCTTTTCTATTTTGTTATTTATTTTAATTATTTATTTTAATTACGATTTTTTTCGATGTTTTTTTGCATAATAATACAAATTTCTTTATTTTAAAGAAATTTTATAGGTTAACTATGTTTCTTTATTAAATTTACCTTTTTTGTTTATTGTTTAATATATTATGTATTTATTATACTAAAATACAACCATTCTACTTAATACACTATTAAACAATATACTACTTTCCTTTGATAAATTTATATCAATATATAGTCATTTTTTTATCAATTTTTTAATATAACTTCATCATATTTATATATTATATAATTTTTAATATAATTTCTGTTTGTATAACAACAAAAATTATATTTTTAGAAAATATAATTATTGATTAAAAATTATTATATTGACATTTTCTTGAACACTTTTAAATATAGATTTGGGAGTATGTATAAATTATCTATACTTAATTCTAACTTATATTTTTTATAAATAAAATAAAGCTGCATCCTCTATTTGAAAAATAGAAAACACAGCTTTTTGTACAAATTTGAAGCCTTAAAACTCGTAAAATAGCATAGTACACCATTTTCGAAGTTATAAAGCTTTCATATCTTCTACAACACTTTTACCTGTAATCACCTTTTCAAATACGGAAGGCTAGTCGGTTTCCCTTCTAACCCAGAAGTACTTTTAGCACTTGGCTCAATATCATAGATTAAGATCCTTAGATATTTTCGCTCGGAGAAAACATACTATTCAATTTTTAAGATTATAGTTAATTGTAGCATACTTTAGTTTGTATATCATTATGTTTTTGGAATTTTTTACAATTAATAATCTTTATAAGGATATTATTTTTCTACTTTAATATATATTATTTATAGAGTTTATATCGATAAAAATCTATTAAACTATTGAGATATCTTGGCTGGCAATTTTTTAACTAATACAGAATATTGAATACAATATATTCAAAAATACTTTGCTTTTTTTAAAAAAAAGACCGACTTTTTAACAATTTTATCCAATTATATACTATAATTATTATAGATTATAAATACTGTCCAAATTTAGTTAAA
>CAMEPL010000014.1 GCA_945931665.1 uncultured Clostridium sp.
TAGAAGGGAGACTAAAAAATAGATTTCTAAACTATTTTTTAAGACTCCCTTTTTCTTTCATCTTGTATATAGTAACCGTTATACTATCTTTTTATAAACTTGCTATAATACTTTTGAATATTATTATAAATTTCATAAGGTTCCATTTCAAGCTCGTCTAAAGTAAGCACAACATCTCCTATGCATTCATTAACTTTTCCTTTAAACTTAATCTTTCGCTTATCATTTTCATCATTACGATATTTAATACCTAAGAAATACATATCGTATTTTTTCTTTGGAACTATACATATATATACTTCGCTTATTTTATTCCATGCGATAAGTCCTTTTCCCCTTATTGCCTTTTCTTTTATACCTTCTTGATTTACAATAAGAGCTGCCTTTGGAAAATACAAACTATATAAAAAATAAAGTGATACACATGCACAAAATACTATTAACCCTATTCCAAGCTCACGTGTAATCCAATTAAATTTCATCATTGTTAGGTATACTAACGCAACTAATGCAAAAACTACTACATATGAGATTTTTTTGCTTTTAGATGGGTTGATGATTATTTCCTTATTGTTCAATTTTTTCCCTCCCAAATTCAAATTCACTGTTAAGTATATCAAATATTTTTACAATTGTCTTTATATCTTTAAATATATAGAATTAAGTAGGGTCTATAAAATATTTTGTTATTTACTTTTAGCCATTTGCTTGTCTGAATAAAAATTATCTATTTCTTTTATTATTTCAGCATTGCCTTTGTTAAAAACTCTTTTTTTATGCTTTACATCTTTATTTATACTTTTTAAATTAAGTAAAAATGAATTTCCCTCTTTTAATCTTATATAATCTACTAAATCATTTAAATATCTAAACTTAATAGTATAGTAATTTTCCGCTTCGTTTATTTGTATATTCATATTATAGTATTCATAATTAAATATACAGTTATTTCTTACTGTTTCTTTAATATCATTTATTGTATCTTTCAAATAATTTATTGAGTCCATAACATTTTCTAAATCTATATTAATGTCTCTACAGATTAGAAGTTCTGCAACAGGATATTTTTCTAAGTCGATTGACTCAGTATTGTCATAAATATTATTTGCTATTCTTATATTTTCATCATCGTTTATTTCAGCTAAATTTAGTGTTTTTATAATCGATTCCATTTTGGTAAATATAATACTCTCTAAATCTTCACATTTTACAAAATCACCATTTTCTAAAATTTTATTATGTAATTGTTCAAGCTCATTTAAATTTTTGACATCACATATATCATTTAAAAGATTTTCTTCTAAAGTTTGAATTTTCTTTTGTATACATATTTCAAAATATACATATGCCTTATCATTGAAATACTCTTCATTTTCTTTTAGACATTTTTCTAATTCTTTTAAGTTGTAATCTTTTTCTTTATTTTCTAGTATATCTATAAATTTATCACTACAATACTCTTTCAAGAGTTCTTTATTACCTTCATATTTTAAATTACTTTCTTCTATTGCATGTTCTAAATCTGAAATATTTTGTGGTTTTAGTTCTTTTATATTTTTTTCTAAAGATATTTTCTCGTCTTTTTCAAAATCTTCTTCCAAAATTTCAATTTCAGAATACTCCTTTTGTATTTCATCTATTATTTTCTTTTTAAATTTTTCAAAATTCTTTCCATGAAAATCTATTATTTCATTCTTTTTAATCTCTAATTGCAATTGATTTAACAAATCATCTTCACTGTATTTTGCTTTAAATAAAGGTAGTATATTTTCACTCCACCATTTTCCTATATAATCTACATCTAAATCAATTTTTACACTACATTTATCTTTATAATCTATTCTTAACATATCTTCAAAAAGAAGTAATTGATATAAATCTCCTGATGGTGAAATATAATCAAGCGATTTATTTTCATCTTTAGACAAAATATATTCTAAATAAGCAGAAAAATTCATATTATTTAGTTGTATATTTATAGTTTCTATCATTTTATCAAATAATTCACTATGAAGTACATTTGGATTAATAATATTATAAATCCAGTTATTTATTTTACTTATATCATCTCCACTTTTCCATAGTGTTTGTGATATGCATATATTGTATAAATCATTTATATTTAGATAATTTTGCTCTTCATTTACAACTTCTTCGTGATCTATTTTTTTATTATTTAATGTTCTAAAAAGTCTAGTTTTTTTAATTTCATCTAAACTCAATATATAATCGACTACAAATTTACTTTCATAACTATATTTATTTTTTTCTTTGTATAAATCACTGCTAAAGATATCTATTACTATATCTTCTTTATTATCTAATTCATATTTACTTACTATCTCTAAATTTTGGTTTATTTTTTTTAATTTAACCGTGGCATTGTCGCTATAATCATTATAGCCAGATAGTATTTTTCTAATAAATGATGGTGTATTTTGGTTTATTTTTTTTAATATTTCTTCACAAATCTGATTATTATTTTCTGATTTATTAACTACTATGTATATTTTTTTCGATAAATCCCCATAATTATCAAAAATACTATATAATACATATTTTAAATTTTCTCTTTCTATTTGTTTTTTATTCATATTGATAACCTTCTTTAAATTATATTTCAATTTTTAAAATTTACGTATTAATTTTAATCAATTCCCATACTTAAATTATATTGTTAATTTATAAATTTTCCAACCTTAAAACACCAATCTTTGACACTTTTCATATTAATTTTTCTATTTATTGATAATTAAAAACTTACTGTGATATAATTTTATTAAAGTTATAGCCGAAATTTTTTTTGTTATGACTAATATAAAAACCAAACTGATTCAAAGGTAAATCCGAAGAAAAAGTAAAAGGTTACAAAATATTTTTTAAGATATCCTTGCTTTTTGCAAGGTCATTTTATTTTAAGGGGGAAATTTAAATGAGTCTAAACTCTACACCTTCCGCAGAACGTGTCCATATAGGTATATTTGGAAAACGTAATGCTGGAAAATCAAGTGTAATAAATGCAATAACAGATCAAGATTTAGCAATAGTTTCAGATGTTAAAGGTACAACTACTGACCCAGTTTCAAAAGCAATGGAACTACTACCTCTAGGCCCTGTAATGATTATAGACACACCTGGGCTTGATGATACTGGAGAACTTGGTAAAATGCGTGTGCAAAAAAGTTATCAAGTTTTAAACAAAACCGATATAGGAGTATTAGTTATCGATGGATTAGTAGGGGTTACTCCACAAGATAATGCTTTAATAGAAAAATTTAAAGAGAAAAAAATTCCGTACATAGTTGTAATGAATAAATTAGACTTAGTAAAAGAAAAAAATATAGAACTACCTTTAGAAGAATCTCCTAATACTATGTGGGTAAGTTCTGTTACTAAAGAAAATATATATGAATTAAAAGAACTTATAGCTAAACAAGCACCTACAGATGAAGCTAAATTTCAAATAGTAGGCGATTTATTAGATCCTTCTGATTTTGTAGTCCTTGTCGTTCCAATAGATAAGGCTGCTCCAAAAGGAAGATTGATACTTCCTCAACAACAGACAATAAGAGATATATTAGAAGCAGATGCAACAGCAATTGTCGTAAAAGAATACGAACTTAGAGATACTTTAGCTAGTTTAGGTAAAAAACCTAAAATAGTAATAACTGATTCCCAAGTTTTTGCAAAAGTTTCAGCTGACACTCCAAAAGATATTTTACTTACTTCTTTTTCAATTTTATTTGCACGTTATAAAGGTGATTTAGAAGAGTTAGTAAAAGGTGCAAAATCAATAGAAACCCTAGAAGATGGCGATACAATTCTACTATCTGAAGGTTGTACTCACCACAGACAATGTGATGATATTGGCCGTGTAAAGATCCCACGATGGATAATGCAACATTGTGGTAAGAGACTAAATTTTGAATTTTCAAGTGGTGTAGAATTCCCATACGACTTATCAAAATACAAAATGATAGTTCACTGTGGTGGATGTACTTTAAATGCTAGAGAAATGAAATATAGAATAAAATGTGCACAAGATCAAAACATCCCTATAACTAACTATGGTATTTTAATAGCATATATGCAGGGAATTTTACGTAGAACCGTGGAAGCATTCCCTCATGTAGCTTACTTGTTAGAAGAAGAATAGGAGTGATTTTATGGATAATTTTATAATAGATAAATCTAAAAAAGACAATACTCAGTCTAATAAAAGAATTGAAAAAGATAAATTAGGCAAAGTAGCTATTGATAAAGATATGCTCTATGGAATTCAAACGGCTCGTGCTTTTGAAAACTTTAATATAAGCAACTCAAAAGTAAAAAAAGAACTTATATATGCTATGGTAACAGTAAAAAAGGCTGCTGCTATAGCAAATGAAAAAGTTAAAACACTAGATAAAGAAAGAGCCAACGCAATAGTTGAGGCATGTAATGCAATACTTTCAGGACAATACGATGACAATTTTATAACTAATGCCCTACAGGGTGGAGCTGGGACTTCTACTAATATGAATGTAAATGAAGTTATAGCAAACTTAGCTCTAAAAATTTCTGGAAGAGAGCCTGGTGATTACGACTATATTCACCCTCTTGACCATGTAAATATGGGACAATCTACAAATGATGTATATCCTACTGCTCTAAGAATCGCATGTATTAATTTAGTAAGAGCTCTTAGCGATGAATGTAGCAAACTTCAAGAAGCACTACAACGAAAAGAAAATGAATTTGAATTTGTAGTTAAACTTGGTAGAACTGAAATGATGGATGCACTTCCTATAACTTTAGGTCAAGAATTTGGTGCATTTGCACAGGCAATTGCAAGAGATAGATGGAGAATATATAAAGTTGAAGAAAGACTTAGACAAATCAATTTAGGTGGAACTGCTATTGGTACTGGAAGTAATGCAAATAGATTATATACTTTTAGAGTTATTGAGATAATAAGAGATTTAACAGGTATAGGACTTGCAAAATCTGAATATCCTATAGATTTAACTCAAAACAATGATGTATTTGTAGAAGTTTCAGGACTTTTAAAATCTTTAGCCGTAAATATTATGAAGATATCAACAGATTTACGTATAATGAACTCTGGGCCATTTAATGAAATACACCTTGCTGATATGCAAGCTGGAAGCACTATTATGCCTGGTAAAGTAAATCCAGTTATTCCCGAGATGGTAACACAAGTTGCTATAAAAGTAATGGCGAACGACAGTGCAATTAGTATGTGTGCTGCAAGTGGTAACTTCGAATTAAATGCATTTATGCCTTTAATAGCAGATAGTATACTTGAAAGTTTAACTTTACTTAAAGAGACTTTAAAGATTTTTAGAACAAAATGTATCAATACTCTAACTGCAAATGAAGAAAGTTGTAAAAAACATCTCGACAATTCAATCGTACTTCTTGCAACTGCATTGGTCCCTTATATAGGTTATGATATGGCATCTGAAATTATCTCAGAAAGCAAGAATGACCCTAAAAAAATAAGAGAAATTATATTAAATAGAAACTTAATAGATAAAGATAAATTAGATGAAATTTTAAATTATCATCATACTATAACTTATCTATAAAAAAGTGTAGCAGTTTAAACTGCTACACTCAGACACATATTTCACCAATTCAATAATACAAAGGAGATCTCCTTTGATATAATTTTTTATAAAAAATTCATTGACTTTTCTATAAAAAAATTATATAATAGTATTCCACCTCAAAATTTGAGGTCTTTAAAATACTTAAATACTTACACAAAAAATTACACGAATAAAAATAATTTATAGCCTTCTATACATGATAGAAGGCTCATTTTCTATATATAAAAAGTTTATCTACAATTCATTTGCCTATCAACTTTAATTTATACGTAATATAAGTTTTGAGAAGGATAAACTGCTTCACAAGTCACATCTATACCTAATTTTCTAAATGTTTGTTCATCATCTTTACTAAGCATAGTAGTTGAATGAGCTTGCGCTCCTTCTAATTTAACTAACTCGTCCATAGCCATTTGAGCTGCTGGATTTGTAACTGCACATATTGAAAGCGCTGTTAATACTTCTTCTAAGCTTAATGAAACTTGTCTACTTCCTAAAGTATCAGTTTTTAATTTTATGATTGGTTCTAATATAACTGGTGATATTAATAACATATCATCTGGAATATTAGCTAGAACTTTTACTGCATTTAATATAGCAGCTGCACTAGCACACATTAATTCTGAGCTTCTTCCTGTTATTATATTTCCATCATTTAATTCTAACGCTACTACTGTACATAACTCATCTTTTTCACCAGATGCTTTTAATTTTTCGCTGTATTCTCTAGCCGGAATAACAACTTTTCTATCTTCAGGTTTTAAGTTTGATTTTTCCATTATTAAGGCCATAGTATCATATGAGCTTTTGTTTACTTCACCTTTTTTGTATTCACAACCAGTTTTAAAGTATCTTCTTATTATTTCTTGTCTTGATGCTTCGCTTACCGCTTCATCATCGTATATTCCAAATCCTACTCTATTAACACCCATATCTGTTGGTGATTGGAATATAGACTCTTCACCTGTTATTTTTTCTATTATCTTTTTAAGAACAGGGAATAACTCTAAATCTCTGTTGTAGTTTGTAGCTTTTACTCCATATCTATCTAAATGGAATGAATCTATCATATTTACGTCTTTTAAATCTACTGTTGCAGCTTCATATGCTACATTTACTGGATGATTTAAATGAAGATTCCAAACTGGGAATGTTTCAAATTTTGAATATCCTACAGAATTTCCTCTTTTGTGTTCATGATATAATTGGCTTAAACAAGTTCCAAGTTTACCACTGTTTGGTCCTGGAGCTGTAACAACAACTATTGGCTTAGTAGTTTCTATGTATGGATTTGCACCATATCCTTCGTCACTAACTATTGTATCTACATCAGATGGATATCCTTTAGTTGGAGCATGTTTATAAACTTTTATACCACGACGCTCTAATTTATTTATAAATACTGTAGTTGCAGGTTGTCCTTCATATCTTGTTATAACTACACTGTTTACGTCTAATTCATAAGTTCTTAAATCATCTATTAATCTTAGAACTTCCATATCGTAAGTTATACCGAAATCTCCTCTTTTTTTGTTTCTTTCGATATCTCCAGCATAAACACAGATTACAACCTCTAATTGGTCTTTGATATGTTGTAATACTTTTATTTTAGCATTTTCATCAAATCCAGGTAAAACCCTCTTTGCATGTAAATCGCCTATAAGTTTTCCACCAAACTCTATGTAAAGTTTGTCAAAATTATTAACTCTCTCTAATATATATTTAGATTGTTGTTCTAAATATTTTTTTGCATCAAAACCTTGTTTCATACTTTAACACCTCTCTAATTTTCCGTCTTTAAAATAAATTTTCTACACATAAAAAAATTATATTCGCTCTATGAGCAAATACTAAAAAAAATACTAATTACACAAATACTTGTTTATCACTAAGGTTATATTATACAATCCAGTTAAAATTATTTCAAGATTTTATTTTAATAAAATTTAAATTCAAAAAAGTAAACTTATTACAGTATATTTTTCTCTCCAATATATTCCAATATAAATTAAATTAAATAAAAGTAAAAGGCATCGTACATTTACTTTTATATTTTAAAATTATAAAAAAGGCATGTAAAATAGTTTATAAACTATTTTACATGCCTTTTATTACTTACTTATAATTTATCCTATTTAAAAAACTCTGATGTTATTAGCAGCAACCGCAGCCATCATCTTCTTCTATTCCCATACTTGCACAAACTATTAATAATAATATTAAGAATGGGATCCATGCACAAATATCTATATCAGCCCAACAATCTTGGAATGCTAAGAATAAGAAGAATAATATTATTATCCACCATCCCATGCCGAAGAATCCTCCATCACAGCCACCAAAAAATCTATCTAACATTATATGTTCCCTCCTGTTGATAAAAAATTTTATTTCTAAATTATATTATGTTGAATACAATATTTTTGACATTGATTTTTTTTAATTTTTTTCAATAAATTTTTAATCAACAGATTTTAATGATTCTACCATTTTTACATTTTTTAATTTATAGTACATTACCACATTTACTATAAATGAAAGTAATATTGTTAAAATAGCTGCTATTATATAGCTCTTCGTACTTATTATTCTACCAAACATCATTGATTTTATTTCAACTGTAATCATAATATATTGATGTAAAAACTTACCTAATACTAGTCCAAATATTATTCCTACTATCGTTAGTATAATATTTTCTCTATAAATATAAGCGGCTGTCTCTCCATCATAAAATCCTAAGACCTTTATTGTTGCGATTTCCCTAATTCTTTCTGATATATTTACATTTGTCAAGTTATATAAAACTACAAATGCTAGAGAACCAGCAGAAACAATCATAACTAAAACTACATAATTTAGATTTTTAATAGTATTGCTGAATGTTTGTTTAGATGCTGTATTAAATATTACACCTGATACTCCATCTAAATTAATAACATCTTCAGACAATTTATCTTCAGCTTTTGATGATGTATCATCTAGAGTTCCTAAAATCTTGTTGTTTGAAGGAACGTTTTTAAATAATTTATTGTAGTAGTTTTGTGTCATATAGGCATAATGTGATATATAGTTTTCTGTTATGTCACTTACCTTTGCCTCTACAGTTATATCATCGCTATTTTTTAGTTTTATAGTGTCTCCAACTGATGCTCCTATTACTCTCGCTGCCTTTTCACTAAGCACTAAACCATTATCATTTAGAGTTATTTTTTTATGACCAACCCTTTCTCTAAGATGAATAAATTTATTTAACTTGCTTAAATCATCTGGAATTACTATATTCACCTCTTCGCTACCTTTACTTGTTCTTACTTCTCCATTTTCATATACAAAGAATTCATATTCCTTGATATTTTTAGTTTTATCTAGCTCTTTAGTCATGTTTTTGATTTCTTTATCTGATATTTTATTTGAAATTGAAACCTCCATATCATACTTTAGTAATTCTCCATATTGTCCTGTAACTATCATTTGTATGGAATCTTTTATTCCAAATCCAGTAACTAAAAGTGCTGTACATCCTGCTATTCCAAGTACAGTCATCAAAAATCTCTTTTTATATCTAAATATATTTCTAAGCGTTACTTTACTTATAAAACTAAGTCTCTTCCATATAAAGTCTATTCTTTCTAATAAAATTCTTTTTCCGTTTTTTGGAGCCTTTGGTCTCATAAGATTAGATGGCTCTTCCATTAATTCTTTTTTACAAGCTGTATAGGCTGATAAAGTGGTTACTAAGATAGCAACTACTGTAATCCCTATTGCTAATGGTATATCAATTACTACTTGCATATCTGGAAGTGTATACATCATTCCATACGCGTAGAAAATTACAATTGGGAATACTGAAAACCCTATTAATAAACCTAATATACTTCCTACTATACTTGCAGTAAATGCATATAGTATGTATTTTTTAGCTATATCAAATACTGAATATCCAAGCGCTTTTAATGTACCTATATTTATTCTCTGTTCGTCTACCATTCTAGTCATAGTTGTTAAACACACAAGAGCTGCTACTGCAAAGAAAAATACAGGAAATATCTTAGCTAGAGCATCTATACTATTTGCACATCCTTCATATTCAACAAATGACCTATGACTATCTCTATCTAAAACATACCACATTGGTTTTTCAATATTATTTATTTGTTTTTGAGCATCTTCTATCTTTTTCTCAGCTTTTAATAACTGCAACTTAGTTTCTTGTTTCTTTTGATCTAATGTTTTTTGACTTTCTTCTATATCTTTTTGAGCATTTTTTATTTTTTGCTCTGCTCTTTCAATTTCAGCATTGGCAGTTACTTCAGATTGTTGTAATTGAAGTTCTGATTGTTTTATCTTAGCTTCATTATAACTTAAAGTTTGTTTAGTTTGATTCAGCTTATTTTCAGCATTTTTTAATGCTTGTCTCTTGCTTTCTAATTGATTTTTAGCAGATGCTATACCCGCTTTTAATTGAACTAAGTTACTATTTATATTGTCTATTTGACTTTGATAGTAAATCTTTTGATCCTCTGTCAAGTTAGGATTATTTAATAGAGAATTTAATTGAACTACTTGTTGCTCTAATTGATATTGTTGTTCCTCTAATTCTTTAATCTTAGATTCAGCTTGTGAAAATCCAGCTTCAGCATTGCTCTTTTGGCTTTGATATTCTTGCAATGCACTTTGGTATTGTTGTTTTCCAGATTGAAGTTGCTTTTTGGCACTTTCTATTTCGTTTTTTCCATCTTCTATTTTCTTTTTTGCTTGTACTTTTTGTGACTCAAGCTCTATTTTTCCATTTTGTAATTCTATTTTAGCTTTATCAATTTTATATTGTGCATCGTTTAACTCATTTTGAGCCTTTTCTTTATTATCTTGATAATCCTGTTTATTTTTATCTAATTTCTCTTGTGCTTCTGACACAACTTGATCGTATCTAGTTCCTATTCTATTATCTTTTATATTATCAATATCATCTACTACCGAATCAATTAATTTTTGATACTCATCTGAATAAGTATCTAGTTTATTTGCCCCTTTTACAGTTAAATAAATATCAGTGTAAACATCTAAGTTGAAATCGGAATCAAGAATCATCATTGCCCCTTGTATTCTACCTCCACCTATAGATGCATTTCCCTTTTCATGAGATAAATAATATGGAGTATTCACATATCCTACTACTGTATATTCTTTCTTTTTTAAGCTATTACTTATATCATCATCTGTACCAGAATCAAGCACTATCTTACTTCCTATAGGATAAGCTAAAAACTGATATTTAGACTTTTCTATTACACATTCTCCACTTTTTTGTGGCAATCTACCTTTTACTACTTTAAGTCTATTCATATAGTTTTTGTTATCTTCTTTGTAATCATTTAGATTTAGACTTTGTATTTGAACTACACTATCTTTATCTTTATAATGTGATATTGCTTCTATAGAGTAGGAACCCTTTATTGCATCTACATTATCTATTTTTTTAATTGCATCTACATCATCATCTGTAAGCCCCAAAGTAGATGTCACTCTAATATCCATTAAATTATAATCATCATAATATAAATCTGATGTTTTTTTCATAACTAGAGGTGCATCCTTAATCCCCGCAAAGAATGCCACCCCTAATGCAACAATTAGTAAAATAGAAATAAATCTTCCCTTTGAATTTTTTATATCTCTGACAAAATCTTTATTAAGTGCACTTTTCATCTTACCACTCAATCCTTTCTACAGGAGTTGGATTTTCGTTTATTACTACACTCTCTATTTTACCATTTTTTACTTTAATTACTTTGTCTCCCATCGGTGTTAAAGCTAAATTATGTGTAATTATTATTACTGTCATCTTCATCTTTCTACATGTATCTTGTAATAATTTTAAAATTGATTTTCCTGTATTATAATCTAATGCACCTGTTGGTTCATCGCATAAAAGTAATTTAGGATTTTTAGCAAGGGCCCTAGCTATTGCCACTCTTTGTTGTTCTCCTCCAGATAATTGTGCAGGGAAGTTGTTTTTTCGATCTTGTAATCCTACTGCTTCCATAATTTCATCTATATCGAGCGGATTTTTACAAATTTGAGTGGCTAGCTCTACATTTTCCTTTGCTGTAAGATTTTGTACTAAATTATAAAATTGAAATACAAATCCTATATCGTACCTTCTATATGTTATTAGCTCTTTATTTGAATAATTATTTATGTGTTTATTGTCTACTATAATTTCACCACTGCTTGGGCTATCCATTCCACCCAATATATTTAATATTGTACTTTTACCGGCACCGCTGGCGCCCGCCACGACTACAAATTCTCCTTTATCAACAGAAAAGTTGACTCCACTTAATGCTTCGATGTCTACTTCTCCCATTTTATATATCTTTTTTACATCTTTAAATTCAATATACTTGCTCAATTTAATTCCCCCTAAAATTTCTTCTTATATTTCCATTATAATAGGAAATACGCTCGGTCTTCTCTTTGTTTTTTCAAATAATAATGTTTCTACAGCTTTTCTCACACTTCCTTTTAAAACTTGCCATCCTATTGTTTCATCTTCCAAACATTCTTCTATTTTTTGTCTAGATACTTCTTTTATTTCATTTATAATTTCTTCGCTCTCTCTCGCATAGATAAACCCTCTCGTTATTACGTCTGGTCCCGATGCTAGGTATAAATTTTCACTGTCTATTGCAAAAACTATTATCACCATACCATCACGCGCTAAATTTCGTCTGTCTCTTAAAACTATATTTCCTACATCTCCCACACCTATTCCATCTACGTAAAGGACTCCTGTGCGAACCTTGCCCGCTACTTTTGCACCTTCTTTTGTTATCTCAAGAACATCACCTGTTTCCATTGTAAATATATCTTTTCCTGCCATGCCCATCTTTTTAGCTAAGTCTGCGTGGTGTTTTAAATGACGATATTCACCATGTACTGGTAAAAAGTATTTAGGTTTAGTTATAGAGTGAATAAGTTTTAATTCTTCTTGATATGCATGTCCTGAAACATGTACATCTTCCAAATCTTCATATATAACTTCTGCACCTTTTTTATAAAGTTGATTTATTACCTTTGATATCATTTTATCATTTCCAGGTATGGGTGATGCTGAAATTATAAATAAATCATTTGGTTCTAAAGTTATTTTTCTATGATTTCCATAAGCTATCCTTGAAAGACCTGCCATAGGTTCTCCTTGGCTTCCTGTTGTGATTATAGTTATATTGTCATCATAGTTATTTAACTCATCTACATTTATTACTGAATCGTCTGGTATATGCAAATATCCAAGTTCCATTGCTACCTTGCTTACATTTTCCATACTTCTTCCACTAAAACAAATCTTTCTATTTTGTTTTAATGATGCATCTACTACTTGTTGCATTCTGTGTATATTAGATGCAAATGTAGCTACTATAACCCTGCCTGTAGCTGACCCTATAATTCTATTTAAAGTTTCACCTATTGTTTTCTCAGAAAGTGAATGACCACTTCTCTCAACATTTGTACTGTCTGCCATTAATAATAATATACCTTCTTCTCCCAATGCAGAAAATCTGTTTAAATCCATAACTCTGCCATCAATAGGAGTATAATCTATTTTAAAGTCACCAGTATGAACAATAGTTCCAATTGGTGTGAAAATAGCCAAAGAACATGCATCTGCTATACTGTGGGTTGCTCTTATAAATTCTACACTTAATTTATCGAATTTTATAATATCTCCTTCTTTTACAGATATTAAATTTGTTTTATCTATTTTATGTTCTTCTAATTTATTTGATATAAGCCCTATTGTCAAGCGTGTAGCATATATATCCATATTTAGCTGTTTTAAGATATATGGTATCGAACCTATATGATCCTCATGACCATGAGTTATAAATAGTCCTTTTACTTTGTCCTTATTTTCTAATAGATAAGTTATATCTGGTATAACCAAGTCTATTCCCAGCATATCGTCATCTGGAAATGAAACTCCACAATCTATTACTATTATTTCATCCTCATATTCTATAGCTGTTATATTTTTCCCTATTTCACCTAATCCTCCTAGAGGAATTATTCTCAATGTGTCTTTTTTCATTTTACTCTCCTTGATAAATTTATAAATATATGTATCTATTATCGAATTTTTGTTTTTTCTCTTTCAATAACGTTTTTCTTTTATATTATTTACACATTTACATAAATTATAATTTGATATATGCTACAGCTTATGAATTTAAAATTAATGAGGTATATCTGTTTAATTTAGAAAAGTTAACTAATATTAATGAATCCGATTTATGTTACATATTAGAAACTTGGGAATCTGCAGTTAGAGCCACTCACTTTTTTTAAGTGAAAAAGATATAATTTTAATTAAAACAGGTTGGATAAATATTTTTAGCCAACCTATTTTATAAAACTATTTAATTCTATATCAATATGTTTAACAAATATAATAAACATATATTAATTAAAATATAATACATTTAACACATGCATAATAACACCAATACTAAGGCATCTCTCATCTATATCAAAGTCTGCTGTATGTATAAGAGATGTTATTCCTTTTTCTTTGTTTGCACAGCCAATGTGGAAGAATGCCCCTTTACAATTTTCAGTAAAGAAAGAGAAATCTTCTCCACCCATAGATGGATAATCTTTAAACACAAAACTTCCTTCTCCCAAAAATTCTTCCGCATTTTTTTTAACTACATCGATTAAATCTTTATCATTTATAAGAGCATCGTATCCTTTTTCTTTTATTTTAAATTTAGCTTCACATCTATATGCTGCTGCTGTATTTTCAACTATCTCGGCAGCTCTTTCTACTATAAATTCTCTTTGTTTATTATCTAAAGTTCTAAGTGTTCCATTTATAGTAATTTCATCACAGATTACATTTCCAGCATCTCCGCCTTGGATTTTGCCAAGTGTAAGAACTGCCATATCTTGTGGTGCTAGATTTCTACTTATTATACTTTGTAATGATGTAATTATTTGAGCTGCTGCTACTAATGCATCTATACCATTTTGAGGATATGCCCCATGGCCTTTTTTCCCCTTTACTTCTATTAAAACTGAATTGGTACTTGCATTTAATGTTCCATATTTTGATTCTATAATTCCTACATCTAAATAACCTTGTACATGTGCCCCAAACATATACTCCACTTTTGGATTTTCCATAAGACCATCTTCAACAAAGAATTTGGCACCTCCGTCTTTTTCCTCTGCTGGTTCAAAAAAGAACTTTACATTTACATTTAACTCATTTTTCATTTCATATAATAATTTACACGCACCTATAAGCATTGTTGTATGAGCATCGTGTCCGCATGCATGCATAATGCCTTTATTTTGTGATTTATATTCACTTTTCTTTTTTTCTTCAATTGGAAGTGCATCTATATCTCCCCTAATTCCAATCGTCGTCTTTGCATCTTTTCTATATATATAGGCCATCAGCCCTCTATGGTGCTCAAACTCCATATAATCTATTCCTATTTCATCTAAATATTTTTTTATTTTCTCCTTAGTTACAAACTCCTGCATTGCTAATTCAGGTGTTCTGTGTAAATCCCTTCTAATTTTTATTAAATAATCAGATATCTCCTTTCCCCTTTTTATAATATCCTCTTTTATCATATTTACCCCTCCTCTGTTTATTTTTTATTATATCCCATAAAAACATAACTTTATTGTATATGATATAATTCTATTAAATTATATTGTACAAGGAGGTTATTATGAAAGTTATTGACTTAACTCATACAATAAAATCTGATATGCCTGTATTTCCAGGTACAGGACAGCCAAAATTAGATCCTGCTAGTAGTTTTGAAGAAGATGGATTTAGAGAAACACTACTTACTATGTACTCTCATACGGGAACACATATGGATGCACCAGCTCATGTTAGAAAAGATGGTATTACATTAGATAAATTACCTGCCGACAAATTTGTTGGAAAAGCTTTAGTTATAGATTGTAGCGATTTATCAGAGGGCGATAAAATAGATATATCTTATATAAATAAATATAAAGATATAATTAATGAGGCTGAATTTGTATTATTTAAAACAAACTGGGATAAATACTGGGATACAGATAAGTACTTCGGAAAATTTCCAGTTATAAATGATGAAGTAGTTGATTATTTAATAAATTCTAATAAAAAAGGAATTGGGCTTGATGTAATTTCAATTGAAGATATTGATTCACATGATTTACCTGTACATCACAAAGTCTTAAAAAATAATCTAGTAATAATAGAAAACCTTTGTAACCTTGATCAAATAGGAAATGACTTATTCACATTATGTGCTCTACCTTTAAAATTTATAGATTCTGATGGAGCTTCAATTAGAGCAGTTGCTATTTTAGATTAATATATAAGTTTAATAAAAGGGATGTAAAAATTTATACATCCCTTCAATTAGTAATTTTGTGCCAATGCAGGTATAAATATTGGTCTTCCCTCTCCATCTATAGTACATTCGAATCTATATACAGGTTGATAAAACCCTTTACTATCCACTTGATAACATAGTTTAACACTTCTGACAACTATAGATTGTATATCGTATAATTCATAAGAATTAAATTCACCTGCTTTTATTTTTTCATAAGCCTCTTCTTCACTTATAATTTTATACTCGCCACAAACATCATATTGATATATATAATTATTTATATGAAGATTCTCATCATTTTGGTCTACACTTATATAGCCATCTGTCAATTTATTGTCTTTATCTTCTAAATCAACTGAGAATTTATATATATAAGATTTATCGTTCTCATCTAAATCTTTTTGTTCTTCAAATTGTGAGTTTGGGTATACTTCAATATTATAACTAGATAATATATCTTTTACACTTTCCTCATCCATATTGCTATATATCTTATTTTTATCGCTTTTAAAGTCATCTAAATCATAAGTTCCGCCTCTTAAATGAACGGCTAGTCTATATCTTTTATCCTTAGAATTATATACTACTTGATTTGCATAAGTCTCTATATTTGATTTATCTAATTTAGCATTTAACTCTTTAAAAAATGATTCTGCAAATTGCAGTGTTTCTTCTTTAGTATATCTTTCTGAAATATATACTTTTTGCTTTTTAATATCTTTGCTATTTAATTCTACATCACTACTTAAAGTTACATCATCCATATGGTAGACATAGTTATAATCGCTACTTAAGTTTCCAAATTCCTGATTGTTATAATTTTCTATTATCTTATAAGTTATAGCTAACGTCAAAACTATAGGTAAAATACATAAAGTTAATTTTAGAGGTTTAAATCTTGTCTTTTCTTTAGAAAAAATCAATAATATAAACATAACTAGACTATATCCAATAAGCGCTCCTATCCAGTTATTCATTATATCATCAACTTCGAAAATTCCCCTTTTTGTTATATATTGAGTCACCTCTATCCCTACCGTAAACATTAGAGATAAACTCATAGTCGCGAAAAAATTCTTAAATTTATCACTAAAAAGCGGAAGTAAAAATCCAAATGGTACAAACATCAAAATATTAAGTACGATATTTCTCCAATAAGATTTTGAATAATTATTCCACGCTTCTATATATGAACTAAATAAATGCAAATTTGCATGTTCATATACTCCCGGTCTTATAAAGATTGTCGCTCCGCTTACTATTACTATATAACAAAATAAAATACAAAATATTACTACCTTTTTTATATGCGATTTAACATGATTTTTTAGGAATTTTCTTAAAAATATCCAATATATGAACCACATAAAAATTAGACCTATTACGCCTAATATTAAATAATCTCTAGCTAAATTAATAACTTGAAAAAGCTTCATAACTATCCCTCCATTGTCTAATTCCTTTTAATTATAAACCCTTTTATGTGGATATTCATTAAAATTTTCTTAAAAATATAAATTTAAACATGAAAAAAGGATGCGCCGCCACATCCTTTTTTCGGGGAGTTATTACTAAAAAAATCATCAAAAAAATTATTTTAAGTATTAGTTATTTAAGTTTAAATAACATTTTAGAATTTAACTAGCTTGTATCGTTTACTATGATATAATAATATAATAAAAAACTTAAATTAACCTTAACTTATAATATTTTACTCTATGATGTACTCATGATCTCTGAGTGCTTTTTTAGCATCCTCTATGTTATCTTTCTTTACTAATATATAATCCGTGTCATATGTAGATAATGTAAAAATACCAACTTTATTTTGGGCAAGTATTGTTGACACCTTAGATATTATGCCTATAAGTGAGAAATCAACTTGACCTTCTATTCTAAATGCAATCCATCCCTCATCAATATCTGTGCAATTATTTGGAAGTGATTTAGCTTCACAAACTATTGAACGTTCTTCATCTGTTTTTCCTATAAATAAAAATTCATCTTCTAAGTTGATTTGGGAAAAATCTTTTACTTTACATATTACAAATTCTTTATCAATAATTTTTAATTTCATATACCCTCCTATAAACTTTATAACTTATAATCCCTAAAAAAATTATCCTAATATGTATTGCTATTACTTATTAGGATAATCTATTATTTTTATTATATTTTATTTTTAGATTGTAATGAAATTTTTATTCGTAAAATTTTTTGTAATGTGTAGAAAATTATATTTTTACGCTATTTCTTTTCGTATTTTACCACTTTTAGTACTAGACTTTATTTCCTTGATTAAAAATACTCCAATTATTAAAGCTGATAAAATATCTGCTATAGGTTGACTCATCCATACCCCACTCATTCCCATAAATCTAGGAACTATACTTATTATAGGTATAAATAGTATAAGCTGTCTAAGTAGTGTAAGGAATATAGATTGTTTTATCTTTCCTATAGATTGGAAGTATATTGGTCCCAATATACATACTCCTAAAAGTGGTACTGTCATAAGATATATCTTCATTCCTTCTAAACAGATTTTTTCTAATACTTTATCTTTTGTAAATATATTTACAAACATATTTGGGAAAAATCTCGTAAGTAAAAATCCTGTAAATAAAAATATAAATGCAGCAAACATTCCTTGAAGTAGTATTTTCTTCGTTCTCTCGTATTCTTTTGCTCCAAAATTATAAGCTATTAAAGTCTGCATACCTTGGCTAAGCCCATATATAGGCATTAAAAACATTAAGATTATAGAAGTTATTGTAGTCATAGCTCCTATAGCTAAATCCCCACCATAACTTTGTAAAAATTTATTTGTAACAAGGTGAATAGAGCCTGTTACTACTTCCATACAAAATGGAGTTATTGATATTGTTAAAATAGCTATTACTGCTTCTTTTTTTAATCTTATATTTCTAAGCCTAAGTTTTAAATTAGAATTACCTTTTGTAAAGTAATAAGTTGTCCATATAAAGTTTATAAGTTGACATATAACTGTACCTATTGCTGCACCCTTTATTCCAAATCCAAAATAGAATATAAATAGTGGATCAAATACTAAGTTTAATAAGGAACATACTATCATAATTGTTGCTGCCAGTTTTGGCCTTCCATCTGCTCTTATCGCCCCATTTAAACTGAATCCAGATAGATTTACTACAGCTCCTAATAAAATTACACTCATATAATCTTTTGCATATGGTAGAGTTTTTGCACTAGCTCCAAATGCATATAGAATTTGGTCTATAAACACTAATCCTAATACCATAATTACAAAACCACCTAAAAGTTCTAGTGCAAATGTATTTCCAAGAAGTCTTTCAGCTTCTTCATTTTCCTTTGCTCCTAATTTTATAGATATATTAGTACTTCCGCCGACTGATACTGCAACTCCAAACGCACCTATTAAAGTGAATAGTGGCATTGTAACTCCAAGACCAGATATGGCATATGCTCCAACACCTTCCATAGAGCCTATAAAAGCCCTATCAACTGTATTATATAAACAAGTTACAAGCATAGCCATAATAGCTGGAATTGAGTATTTAACTAATAATTTACTTATATTGTCTTTTGCTAAATTCTCCATATTATCTCCTATCTAACCATATCGTACGTTATACAAACTGGTTTTTTCGTTCTAGGATCTGTAACAATTTCACTATCTATATTGAATAGTTCTCTAAGATTTTCTTTTGTCATAACTTCTTCAGCAGTTCCCTTGCAGCATATCTTACCTTTTTTAACACCTATCATATGGTCTGCAAATCTAGCTGCATTATTAAGCTCATGTATTACCATAACTATTGTTGTATTGTATTTTTTATTTAACTCATCTAATACTTCTAGTACTTCTAATTGATGAGCTAAGTCTAAATAAGTTGTTGGCTCGTCTAAAAGAAGAATATCAGTTTGTTGTGCTAAAGCCATCGCAATCCATGCTCTTTGTCTTTGTCCACCAGATAAATCATCTATTTTTCTATTTCTAAATTCTGATATTCCTGTTGCTTTTAAAGCCCAGTCTACTATCTCTTTATCTTCTTGTTTATTATTTTTAAATCCACTTTGATGTGGGAATCTTCCGTAAGCTATTAATTCTTCAACAGTTAATCCGCCTGGTGCTTGTGGACTTTGAGGTAAAACTGCCATATTTCTGGCGATTTCTTTTGAACTTTGTCCATTTATATTTTTGGAATTTATATATATATCTCCGCTTTTCGCTTTTAAAATCCTCGCTATTGTTTTAAGGATTGTAGATTTACCACATCCATTTGCTCCGATGATTGTAGTTATCTTTCCTTTTGGTATTTCTAAATTTAAATCTTCTACTATATTTACATTGCCATAAGCAATATTTACGTTTTTAGTTTCTATTGAATTCATAGTAATATTCCTCCTCTTTAATCTCTTCTTACTTAATCAGCTTTTAACATTAAGTAAATGAAATAAGGCACACCAATTACTGAAACAACTAGCCCAACTGGTATTTCAAGTGGAGCAAATATATTTCTAGCAATTGTATCTGATGCTAATAAAATAAATGCACCTACTAATGATGCAACTGGTATTAATTTTTTATGAGCTGGTCCGACTAATTTACGTGCAATATGTGGTGATATTAGCCCTAAAAATGCTATACTTCCTGCAACTGATGTAGCAACACCTGCTAAAACAACTGCCACTACTAACATTTTTCTTCTTTCTTTTTCAACATCAAGCCCAAGCCCTGTTGACATTTCATCTCCTAAATTTAATACATCTAAATCCCTACTTTTATAAAATGCAAAAGAACCGAATAAGATTACAAATGGAGCAATTATATAAATATATTTCCAAGTTGCTCCCCATATACTTCCGTTTGTCCAAGCTACAACTCTGTTGAATTCTTGTGTTGTAAATTTTAATTGGAAAACAGTAAGTAATGCTAGAAATGCAGTATTTATTCCAATCCCGATTAATAAAAGTCTAGATGAATTTATACCTTTATTCCAAGCTAATGAGTATATTAAAAATGCGCCAAATAATGCTCCACAAAGAGCTACAAATGGCATCGTATATATTGTGAAATCACTTATTCCATCGTATACATTTCCATTTAAGAAATATATATACATAACTACAAATAATGCAGCTCCTGAATTTATACCCAATATTCCAGCATCAGCTAAATCATTTTTCGTAACACCTTGTAAGATAGTACCTGCAATCGCTAAAGCTATACCTACTAAAATCGCCATAAGTATTCTCGGCAATCTAAGTCTAAATATTACTATCTCTTGATTTTTTGTTCCAAGTCCAACAAGTGTTTTAATTACGTCTGCTGGAGTTAAAGTTGAAGAACCCATATTTAAACTTATTACAAATGTTGCAAATATAAGTCCTATTAGAACTAGTGATATAATCGCAAATTTTTTATTTTTTTTCATATTATTTCACTTCCTTTCTAATAAGATATATAAATACTGGCACACCTAATAGTGCTGTAAGTGAACCTATTGGTGTTTCATAAGGTGGATTTATTAGTCTAGATATTACATCACTGTAGACTATTAATACAGAACCAAGCACAAATGAGCATGGTATTATGTATTTAAAATCAACACCTACTAATTTTTTCACTATTTGAGGTATTATAAGACCAACAAATATTATATTTCCTGCTACAGAAACAGACGCCCCTGTAAGTAAAATTACTATTACAATCGCTATAAATCTTGTACGGTTTGTGTTTTCACCAAGACCTATTGCAACATCTTCTCCTAAACTAAGTATTGTTATTCTTTTTGATATAATCATTGCACTTATCATACCGATTATACCAACGATAAATAAAAGTTTTACACCTTCCCAATTAACGCCTATAAATCCACCGTTAATCCAAAAACTTAGTTGTTGAGATAAGTTAAAATACATTGCTGCTCCAGTAGCAAGCGAGATTAATAATGTTCCAAGAGCAGTTCCAGCTAATGTAAGTTTTACTGGATCAGTTTTTCCCATCGATCTTGAACTTATAAAATGAACAAATAATCCACTTATACTAGCACCGATAAATGCAAATATCATAAGTGAGAATCCACTTATAACAATATTAGAACTTACTTGTTGTAAAACTAATGCTATAGCTACCATAAATGTTGCTCCTTGAGTTATACCTATAACTGATGGTTCGGCGATAGGATTTCTAGTAATCCCCTGCATAATTGCTCCTGATACTGCTAAAAACCCACCAACTAAAACACCTGCAAGGGCTCTTGGTATTCTAACATCTCTTATAATTTTTGAATTTATATCGTTTCCATTTCCAAATAAACTATTTATCATAGTTGAAAAATCTATATCTTTTGCCCCTATTGACACTGATAAAAATATTCCTAGAGACAATAACAATAATCCACAAATAATTAAAATATATGAATTTCTTCTATTTGAATTAGTCAAATTCAACCCTCCTTTTTTTGAATTTTCTAATTTATATCTTAAAATCAAATTAGGTGAATAAATATAATTTATCCACCTAATCTTCAATCATTTCTTATTTACTAATGCACTACTACATTAAAGCATTTTTTACTTCATCTAATAATAATTGTCTTCCCATTGGGTTATAAGCTTGTGAGAAGAATGGACTTGCATCTAAGAATACATAGTTTCCATCTTTTACAGCTCTTATTTCATTAAATACGCTATTTTTATCTAAATCTTGTTTGTCAGATTCCATACCTATTACTATTATGTTATCTGCGTCTATTTCTGAAAGTCCTTCTATACTAACTGTTGGAAGTGTTATACTATCTTGTTCTGGCATATTTTCTGGTTGTTTAAGACCCATGTCGTCTTTTAAAATAGTTCCCATTCCACCTTCAGAGAATATCATAAATTGTCCAGAAGATGCTAAAGCTACTACATAAGATTCATCACCTTTTACTTCCTTTATTTCATCTCCTATTTTTTTAGCTTCTGCATAATAATCATCTAACCAAGCTTGTGCTTCGTCTTCTTTATCAAATAATGCAGCTACTTGTTTTAAGTTTGCTTCCCAGTCATTTGAGCAATCTTTAAGCATTACAACTGGCGCTATTTCTTTTAATTCGTCGTATATTTTTTCTTGTCTTGGCGCCATTATTATTAAGTCTGGGTTAGCTTCTATTATAGCTTCTATATCCATAGTATCCATCATTGAATGTCCAACTACTTTTGTATCTTTAAAAATTTCTTTCATGTATGATGGTACGTTTTCTGTATCATAAGAATCTACGTTAGCAGTTGCTACTGGAACGTATCCTAATATAGCTAATTCTTCACTACTTCCTGATATATCAACTATACGTTGTGGATTTGCAGGTATTTCTACATCTCCTTTTTCAGTTTTTACAACTCTTGTTTCAGCTTTATCTGCTGATTCGTTGTTATTTGAACAACCTGTTAACACTGATAATGATAGTATCGCTACTAACATTAACGCTAATGATTTTATCTTTCTCATTTTTACCTCCGTGATGATTGAAATTAGTGATTATTTAATATTAGTAATGATTATCACTTCCTATAGATAAATTATATCAAAAATTTCTAATAATTCAATAGGAATTTTTGATATAATTTACATAAATAATAATTGTATATAAATAAAAAACTCAAGGTAATCATATTTTTTTTATAATTACCTTGAGTTTTTTCTCTTATTTATATTTACATTTTAATTTATATTAAGAACATAAATTCTTATTTATATCTGAATTATTGTTATTATTATTTATTTTATAAAGTTTCTTTCCTTTATGTAAACCAACAAATATTAAAAGTAATATAATACCTTTAAAAATACTACTTATACTTATACTCCACCAAATTCCATTAATACCAAATATTTGGGGCTTACTAAGTAAAATAGCCATTGGTATTCTAGCTAAATTTAAAACTATACTTGTCACAGAAGGTATATATGTCCTTCCTAGTCCTTTAAGCACTCCTGTAATTGTTATTTCAATACACATAAATAATTGAGAATAACCAAGTATTTTTAAATAATCTATTCCTTTTATTATTGCATCTTGTTCATTTATAAATGCTCTAAATATAATTTCACCAAAGAATACAAGAACTAATGTAGTTATGCTACCCCAAATTAAGGCTCCTATTAATCCTATCTTACTTCCTTTATTTATTCTATCAAACTTATATGCTCCATAATTTTGTCCAGTAAAAGTAGATAATGCTGATGCAAATCCCTCAGCACTCATCCAAGATATTGATTCTATTTGTGAACCTACCTTTTGGACAGCTACTGCTACTGGACCAAAAGACGCTACAATTACTCCCATTGCCATAGATATAAGTGTGAATAATGCATTTTGAATAGCAACTGGAAAACCTAGCTTGTATAATATTTTAAAGTATTTCAATTCTATATTTCTAAAATATTTAACTTTAAAATATTCTATTTTATTTTTTATTATATATCCTACAAATACACAACTAACTATTATTTGTGCAGTTATTGTAGCAATACCCGCACCATTTGTTCCTAAGGCTGGAATAGGTCCAAATCCGAAAATTAACAATGGATCTAAAATAATATTAGCTATAAGTCCTATTGTATTAATTCTAAATGGTATGCTGCTATTTCCAAGTCCTATAAAAATCGATGTAAATACAGGATTTATAAAATAAAAAATCATACCTATAGCAAGTATAACTAAATACTGTCTAGACATTGTTATTACTTCAGTATCTCCTAAGTTAAAAATATCTATTAATTGCTTGTTAAATAAAATCAATATTAAGGTATAAGTCATTGATAAAAATACATTTAACTCTATAGATGATTTTATATAAGATTTAACTTCTTTTATATTTTTTTCACCCATGCTTTGAGCTACTTTAACTTCGCCTCCAATTTTTGAAAATATAACAAAGGCCATAGCAAGCCAAGGATAAAACCCAGCTGTTCCAACTGCTGCTACTGAATTACTGCCATTTTTACCAACCCACATCATATCTATTAAATTGTATGCAATTTGAATAAATGATGTAGCCATAATAGGGATAGCTATCTTTACTAGCTTTTCTACTATCCCACCTTGCGTCAAATCTATCTTTTTTTCCATTTTTCCTCCATACTTTAAATATTTCTACAATCCAAATGCTTTTAAATCTAATCTACTTCCAAATACAACAACTAATATAACGCCAATTATAAATCCTACAAGTATCATCATTTTTACATAATTATTAACTTTAACCTTATTTCTAATTTGGTACATAATCATAAAACCGAAACTTATTATACTTATAAAAATAGCCATTGCCCCTAAAGTAAGTAGAAACCCTGTTATTAATAAATTACTTGTATCCATATTTTATCACCTCCTAATAACTATAAAATTTTAATTACTATTTTATCATAGGTTTTATATATTATGATTAATTTTAAGACAAACTAGCTAATATAGTTGTAAAAATAAGCAATATTTATATATAAATATTATTTTTTTTAAATATAATTAAATTAAACGAAACAATATATTGTTTTCGTATAATTTAATTTCTAATTTTTAAAATACAAGGAGAGATATCATGATAAAATACGAAGAACATTTTGGAATAAATATAATTTCTACTAAACTAAATAGTTCAAATAAAATCGATTTTTTAACTAAAAGTATTGTAGATGATGTTGAAAAATTCCATACATCTATTGATAAATATAAAAAAACGCCTCTTGTTAAGTTAGATAATTTAGCATCAAAATTAGGCGTAAAAAGTATATTTGTAAAAGATGAATCTTATAGATATGGACTTAATGCATTTAAAGCTCTTGGTGGACTATATGCCATATTTAGAGTAGTATGCAATAAATTAAACTTAGACCATACTTCTACAACTTTTGAAGATTTACAAAAAGCAGACATTAAAGAAAAATTAAAAGATATAGTATTTGTAACTGCTACTGATGGGAACCATGGTAAAGGGGTTGCATGGGCTGCAAATAAACTTGGTTGTAAATCTGTTGTATTTATGCCTAAAGGTAGTGTTGTTGCAAGAGCAAAAGCAATCGAAAGTATTGGTAATTCTAAAGTTACAATCACTGATTTAAATTACGATGATACAGTTAGAAAAGCGGCCTCTTTGGCAGCTGAAAAAGGTTGGTACATAATTCAAGATACTGCTTGGGAAGGCTATGAAGAAATCCCAAACTTTATAAGCCAAGGCTATACTATAATGGCAAAAGAAGCACTCGATGAATTAAACAAGCTTGGAATAGATAAGCCTACTCATTTATTCTTACAAGCTGGTGTCGGTTCTATGGCTGGAAGCGTACTTGGATATATGGTAAACAGATTTGATAAAAAACCCCCAATAACTACTATTGTTGAACCTGCTACTGTAGCTTGTATATATAAATCTGCAAAAGCTAATGACTCAAAACCACATGCAGTAACTGGAGAACTTCACACAATAATGGCTGGTCTTAACTGTGGTGAACCAAATGTAACTACATGGCCTATATTAAGAGATTATGCTAGCTTCTATGCTTCTTGCCCTGATTATGTAACAGCTAGAGGCATGAGAATCTTAGCAAGCCCAATAAAAGACGATAAAAAAATTATATCTGGTGAATCTGGTGCAGTAGGCCTTGGTCTTTTATCTATGCTTATGGAAAAAGATGAATTTGAAGATATAAGACGTGATATGGGATTAGATAAAGATTCAGTTGTTTTAATATTTAGTACAGAAGGCAATACTGATCCTAAAGGATATGATGAAATAGTATATGATGGAAGAAATTTTAGCCCTTTTGTTTAAAATAAATTATAAAATATATTCTTTATTTAGGAGGAAAACTTATGAGAAAAGCCGTTTACTTTTTTTGTACAGACTATGAAAGAGATGAAGTTGCCCCAAGAGTTTTAGATTATTTAAAAGAAAATTATAACTTAAAATTATCAAACTTTAAATTCGCATATAAAGATGTCTACGAATATACAGATGAGAGAGGTAATTTATTTTCATTTGTTGAAACTGCTAAAGTTTTAAGTTATGATTACGATTTATATATACCTCTATTAAATAAGTATTTCAAAGATTATGATGTAGCTGGTGTAGTAAATTGGCATGGTGGTAAAAATGCACCCGACAAAATCCTAACTGTTCACTCAACTGGTGATGTTGTCGGAAAAATATTTGCACCATCAAACCCAATTTTCCTTAGAAATCTTCTATTAGCTATAGAAGAAAATCGTATAAAATCAAACTTGGATGATTTTAAAACTATGACTGAAGCAACGCATTGGACAGGTACAATTCAGGGGCAAGATATAAACTTAATCGATAAATATCAAGTGCCTATATTTGATATAGAAATAGGTAGCACACTTGAAAGTTGGAAAAATCCTATTGCAGAAGGCGTACTTGCTGATTCTCTATTTAGAGTTTTTGATGATGATATTAATCCAGAATTAAAAGACATAAAAGTACTTCTTTGTGCTGGAGGAATGCATTTTGAAGAAACTTTCTCAAATGTAATAATAAACACTGAAAATCCAATTTCAATAGGCCATATTTTATCTAACCAATGGATGATCCAAGGTGAATATGATAAAGAAGAAAATTATCAATATCTAAAAAAATGTGTAGATTCTATTTCTATGAAAATAGATGGAATCGTAATTCATGATAATTTAAAATCATCTTACAAAAATGCTGTTAAAAAACTCGGCGAGGAACTTGGTATTCCTGTATTTAAGCATAAAAAACTTAAAAAACCTGCAGAATTACCAATCTAATAAATTTTATATTAAATAAAACGTAAAATTAAATAAAAAAGCTGTCATCCTAAAATTAGTCGACAGCTTTTTATATTTAATTTGTTTGTGTTTCTTCTTTCTTCTTTTTAATATGTTTACCGACAATCTCATTTACATCAGTTATTGTAACAAACGCAGAATAATCGTCCGCTGCGACTATTTTTTTAAGTTCTGGTATTTCTATTCTCGTTACTACTGCATATAATACGACTTTCTTCCCACTTATCAATCCTTCACCTTCTAACATTGTAACGGTTCTTCCTAAGTGTTTATATATACTGTTTGCAATTTCCTCGCCATGATTAGTTATAATCATAGCTGCTTTCGCTTGCTCAAATCCTTCAGATACCATATCTATAATCTTAAAAGTTATAAAGTATGTCAGTATTGAGTAAAGTGCTCTATCCCATCCAAATAAAAAGCCTGATATACCATATATAAAAAAGTTTAAAAACATTACTACTTGCCCTACAGAAAATGATGTCTTTTTATTTATTAATATAGCGACCACTTCTGTTCCATCTAAGCATGCACCAAACTTAATAACAAATCCAACACCTATACCTAAAAGTAATCCACCAAATACTGTTGCCAAAAGCACATCATTAGTTAATTCAGGTATTGGCTTAAATTGTTCTAATAAAAGAGATAGTATTACCATTGCATAAGCAGCTCTTATTAAAAAACTCTTACCTAATTGTTTATATCCTAAAATTAAAAACGGGATATTTAGTGCAAATGTAAGAATACTTAATTTAATTTTAGTTACATAACTTACCATAATTGAGATACCTATTATTCCCCCATCAATTATATTATTAGGTACCAAGAATATCTCTAAAGCTATGGCAGCAAAAGTAGCTCCTACTGTTATAAGTAAAAAAGAAAGGAAATTACTCAACATACTTTTGTTCTTGCTACTACTTGTCATTCTTATCCTCCTTTTCTTATTTAATAAAAATAACAAATGATTATTCTAACTATTTATTTTTCTTGAATGTATTTTGTATTTTGGTCCGTATTATTTATAATTTCATTTATTTTATTAAAAATCCTTCTTATATTTAATTTTTTTACAATATTTTAACATTTTCGACTATTCTTGATTTAAAATTATAAATTGGATTATTTTTAAATATGAAATAAGATTTATTAAGACTTAGACTGGTAATTTTAGTAGTATTTTTATTATCTAAAATAATATTAGAAATGATCTAATTATAAATAGTGCTTATTTTATTCTTATGCTTAAAATATGATATTTATTCAAAAGCCAGAAGATATGTACTTTGCTTATCTTCTGGCTTATATTATTAATTATAAAACTCTTCTACCGTTTACAAATGAATTTTTGTAATAATTAGTATTCATATTTGCAATTACTATTTTCTTTTGGCTATAAGATGCATGTATCATTTGACCGTTTCCCATATAAAGTCCAACATGTGATACTTGACCATTATTAGCACCGTTAGTATCAAAGAATACTAAATCCCCTGCTCTTAAGTTGTTCCAACTTACATATGTACCATATTTACTTTGTTCACTTGAAGTTCTAGGTAAAACTATACCTGCTTTATTTTTAAATACATAATATGTAAATCCTGAACAGTCGAAACTGTTTGGCCCTTGAGCTCCCCATACATATGGTTTACCTAATAACGTCTTTGCATATGCTATTACTGCACTAGCACTTGCCGATACTGACGTATTACTATTATTTGATGATGAGCTTGAAGATGGTTTTGTAGACTGTAAATACTGACTACTTACATATCCTGTACTTCCATTGTAATTTATTTTTGACCATCCATTAGATGTTGATATTACTGTTACACTTTGACCATATGATAATTTTCCTAGCTTTGAATAACTTGTTGATGGTCCTGTTCTAACATTTAGTCCTGCTGTTGTATTTACATACATTACTGTATCTGTAGTTTGAGAATTTGAACCTGATGATGGTTTTATAGATTGTAAATATTGACTACTTACATATCCTGTACTTCCATTGTAATTTATTTTTGACCATCCATTAGATGTTGATATTACTGTTACACTTTGACCATATGATAATTTTCCTAGCTTTGAATAACTTGTTGATGGTCCTGTTCTAACATTTAGTCCTGCTGTTGTATTTACATACATTACTGTATCTGTAGTTTGAGAATTTGAACCTGATGATGGTTTTATAGATTGTAAATATTGACTACTTACATATCCTGTACTTCCATTGTAATTTATTTTTGACCATCCATTAGATGTTGATATTACTGTTACACTTTGACCATATGATAATTTTCCTAGCTTTGAATAACTTGTAGACGGTCCTGTTCTAACATTTAGTCCTTCTCTTGCGTTTACATATTGTATTGTTGTGCTAGTTTCTGAATTTACACTTGCTACATAGTCTTTATATATGTATCCTGTTTTTCCATTATACTTAGCATTTACCCAATCTCCACTTGTACTTAAAACTTCAATAGAGCTTCCTTTCGAAATTACAGTTATTGAAGAATAACTTGTAGATGGGCCTGTTCTAAAATGTACATTTTCCGTTACTGTTGTAATGTGACTTGCCGCATCTACTGTCGATATATTTGCTAATGGTAAAACAATCGAAGTTGCCGCAATCGCCGCTCCTGCTATTATATATGATTTATTTATATTCATAATATCTATTCCTCCCAATAATTAGATACTTTTTACTTTTTTTAACTTTACATTTATATTGTTACATTTTTGTAACTTTTTTTCAAGTATTTTTTGTAACTTTTTTGTAACTCTTACAAAATTTAAATTTTCAAAAAAAATAAACTCCCTTTATTCCAAGCACTTAAGCATTATAAAGAGAGTTTATTTCTTTAAAAAATTTTATTTAGTTTTTATTATTTTTTACTATATTTATTATTACTTGTTTAGCTTTTTCCATTTCTTCAGCAACTGCATACTCATAATATCCATGGAAGTTATATCCACCTGTAAATAAGTTTGGTGTCGGTATACCCATATATGAAATTCTAGCTCCATCAGTTCCTCCACGAATTGGAACTATTTTAGCTTCTACATCAGCATCTTTCATTGCTTTTTTAGCCAAGTCAATTATATACATCACAGGTTCTATTTTTTCTTTCATATTATAGTAACTATCTTTTATTTCAACAATTATTCTATCTTCTCCATATTTTTGTTGTAGAGTTTTTGTAATTTCTCTTATCTTAGCCTTTCTTTCTTCTAATCCATTTAAATCAAAATCTCTAAGTATATAAGATAATTCAGCCTTATCTACTTCTCCACTAATTGAATTAAGCATATAAAATCCTTCATATCCTTGTGTATTTTCAGGTACTTCATCTTTAGGAAGCATAGAGTTAAACTCTGCTGCTACACTAGCTGCATTTATCATAACATTATATGCATACCCTGGATGTACACTCTTTCCTATTATTTTTACATTTACGCTAGCCGCATTGAAATTTTCATATTCTAATTCTCCAATTTCTCCACCATCTACTGTATATGCAAAATCTGCTTTAAATTTATCAACATCAAAGAAATCAGCCCCTCTACCAACTTCTTCATCTGGTGTAAAACATACGTTTATATCTGTATGTTTTATTTCTGGATGCTCAACTATATACTTTAAAGCCTCTATTATTTCAGTTATTCCCGCTTTATCATCAGCACCAAGTAAAGTTGTACCATCTGAAGTTATTATAGTTTTTCCTATTTTATCTTCTAAAGTATTAAATTCTTTTGGCGATAGTATTATATTTTGCTCTTTGTTTACAACTATATCACCACCGTTGTAATTTTTATGTATTTGTGGATTAACTCCTTTTCCACTAGCTGCTGGTGATGTATCCATATGAGCTATAAATCCTATTTTTTTTAGTTGTTTATCTGTGTTAGATTTTAGAGTTGCATAAACATATCCTCTTTCATCCATATGCACATCTTCTAAACCTATTTCTTTTAAATCTTCTACTAATATTCTTCCTAAATCCTTTTGAATCTCTGTACTTGGAACTGTTTCTGAATCTTCACTACTTGTTGTGTGTACTTTTGCATATTTTATAAATCTATTTATTAAATCTTGCATTATAACTCCTCCTATTATTGTAATTTTATTGTTTTAAATATTTGGGTTTAGTATTTGTATTATCTACACTTTTTCAAAAAACTATCACCTTAAACCACTAAATTTGTTTTTATTTGGATAATTTTATAATATCATGATTTTCAATCTTTTTCCTATGCAAAAAAATAGATTTGAAAATTAATTCAAATCTATCTAGCTAATAACTTATTAGAAAGCTTCATATATTTTTGATCATTACTTGAATTGTAAATCTCTATCTTTCCAACATTATCTCTTGTATTTAGTTCATGTTTTTCTTCTAAAACTTCTTTTAGATGTCTGCAAGTTCCTTTATTTCCGTCTACTAACTTTGTGTTTTTTGGTAAAAATTGATTTAAGTAATCTCTATAGAATATAAAATGTGTACATCCTAAAACGACACTATCAAGGTTATCCATATTTACATTTTTATAGTAGTCTTTTAATTGGTCTATTACTATATTTTTGTCATCTAATAAGTCATTCTCAACTATTTCAACAAGTTTTGGACAAGGCATCTTAACAACTTTGTTATTTCCTCTAAACTTGTGCATTAATGTCTCAAATTTCTTTTCTTTCAAAGTTAGTGGTGTTGCCATAACTACTATATTATTGTTTTTAACTCCTTGCGTTGCAACTTTTAAAGCTGGTTCCATACCTATTATAGGAAGATCTTTATATTTCTTTCTAAGGTAGTTTGCAGAAGCACTTGTAGCTGTATTACATGCTATAACTACTGCTTTTACTCCTTTTGATATAAAAAAATCTATTATCTCAACACATCTTTCGGTAATTTGCTCTTTTGTTTTCACGCCATAAGGAGCATATGCCGAATCTCCAAAATAGATAAAATCTTCATTTGGCATAAGCTCTTTTAAATCTCTAAGAACACTTATTCCACCTAAACCTGAATCAAAAACTCCTATAGCTTTTTTACTATTATCCATTAAAGTACCTCCGATATGGTTTTAATTATTTCTCTGCACATATTATTACTTCTACTATTATAAAATATATATCCTATTTATACAAAAAAAATATTTTTTTCTATGGGATTTTTGTAAATTTAATACACTATTAGTCAAAATTTTAATAAATATGGTTAAATTACAAACCTATATCTAGGTAATATACAACTTATAGTGTAATGATATAATTTTGGACTTTATTTATTTTATCTATTGTTTGAGTTTTCATATATTCTATATAGTTTTCTTGCCATAGATAATAATAAGTTCTTTCTTTAAATATCTCATTTAAAAAATTAAATTTGCCCATTTGGACTTCTTCAAAAAATATAAATTTTCCCAATAGCGCAAGTTCAATCTCTCCAAGACTATCAAATAATACTTTATATTCTTTATTATAAAAACAATCTGCCTTTAAGATATCACAAAAATCATCAAAGGAATTTATCCTTTCTTTAATAATCTCAACTTTTTTATTGATATTATCTTCCTCTTCTATTTCGTATAATAAACTTCTAAATTCATAATCATTCAATTTATTTTCTGTTACAACAAATTTAGTTTTATTAAAATCTTCTTCTAAAAATCTATCACAGACTACTGCTAGATTTTCTATACAATCTTGTACTATATATTCCTTTAATTCATCTATAAATCTATTTTTATATAAATTTATATATTGAATCTCTTTTTCATCGTTTATATTTAATTGTCCTATCATTGTGTCAACTGCTTTACTTACTTCTTGTTCTATATTATCTAAACTTAAATTGCTTTTTAAATAATCAATTTCTTCCTTAAAAATATATAAATTTTCGAATTCTCCATCTATCATTATTGATAGTATCGTGTTATTTATCACAAGTTCAAATATATTTGTCAGTAAATCTCTATAATTTAATTTATATCTCCTTGCATTTATATCTAATAAATTTTCTATTTCTTTTGATTCAAAGTGGTTACAAAATCTATTTTCTATTTCTATAGTTTCTAAATAATTCTTGATATAATAAATACCTTCTAGATTATAATCCCCAAATACTAACGGATAATCTACACTTATTTTAATATCCTGGGCATTAAACTTCATATCATATACCTCGAAGAAATTACTAAATTCTTTAATTAAAGTATCATTATAAGCTATTAATTCTGTATTATATTTATTTTTGCATACTCTATCGTAAATTTGCTTTGTCTCTTCAAGTAAATATTTTAATTTTTCTTCTCCTCTTTTAAAAATCTCTTCTATAGAATTATATTTCAATAAATCTATAGAGCTGTCCATATCAAAATTATCTCTAAAATTAATATCCATCGTATAGTAAATTGATTCTAATAATTGTTCCCCAACTTCTACAGTTACTGATGTACTAAAATTCCCACAATATTTTTGTATTTTCTTATTTAACAAATGACCAATGCTTTGCTGAACACTTAGTATAAATTTTTCACTAAATTTTTTATTTAAGTAACCCCATTTAAGAATATTTATTGTGTAGTCTTTTGTTATACTTCCTAATAATTTCATATTTTAAAACTCACCTATAAGCTTAAATTCTTTTGTAAATTCGTCTATAGCCCCCTGTATTTGTAGTATTTCACCCCTCTTTTCATCATAAGTTCTCTCTAGTATTTCAATAACTTCATCATCAGACAGCAAATCTAGCACTTGATTCTTGAAATAATAAAAAATCTCTTGCATATCATTTATATTCTCAACATAGTTATCTTTATCTGTGTATGGTGAGGAATACACAATTTCTATAATTTTTTCAAGCGCTTCTGTACTAGTTTCAATACGCCCTATTTTAATTAATGTTTCATTTGTATGTTTTATAATGTCATTTATATCTTTTGGGCTTAAAACAAGACCGTAATTTATAGATTCATCATTTAGTTTCATTAACTTTTTACTGGATTGCTCCGAAATATCATTCATTGTAAACCTCAATATATTGTTTTCCATAAATTTTCACTCCTATTTTTTTATTAAAGGTGTTGACTTTTTATTTACGATATGATATAGTATAATTGATATATTTTATTTCATTCTGAGTATATATTAGTACTAATATATACTTTTGTCAACGTGCATATTTTTATGCGCTTTTTTTATTTCATTTCTAATTTTTTATCAAAACTAATATCCTTAAAAAACTAAAATTTTTAACACTCCCTTGTTTGATTGTTGTACTTAACTATGTTATAGTTAAAAGTTGTAGTATAAATTTTAAACTTCAAAGAGGGGAATAAATATGAAATACAATACTGTAATTTTTGACTTAGACGGAACTCTATTAAATACTCTAGAGGACTTAGGCGATAGTGTTAATTTTGCGCTCAAATCTTTTGGTTACCCAACTAGAACTTATGAAGAAGTTAAAAGTTTTGTTGGAAATGGCATAAAAGACTTACTTACTAAAGCTGTCCCTATTGGAACTGATGAGGAAACTACTTTAAGATGTCTTCAAGCCTTTAAAAATCACTATAAAACTAATATGCAAAATAAAACTCTTCCTTATGAAGGCATTATTGCATTATTAAAAGAATTAAATTCTAAAGGTATTAAATTAGGAATAGTATCAAATAAATACGATTTTGGTGTTAAAAATCTAAACAAATATTATTTTAAGGATTTAATACCAGTCGCAATAGGAGAACGCGAAGGGGTCAGAAAAAAACCTGCTCCAGACACAGTTTTAACTGCTATGAAGGAATTAGGTTCAAAAAAAGAAGAATGTTTATATGTTGGAGATTCAGGCTCAGATATGATAACTGCAAAAAATGCTGGAATTAAAAGTGTAGGTGTTACTTGGGGATTTAGAGATGCCGACTCACTAAGAGAAAGTGGCGCTATTTTTCTAATAAACTCTCCAAAAGAATTATTGGAATTATTATAATTGTTTGTTTCGTATTAGAAATATGTGATATACTTTTATTAGGTAAATCTTTCCAATAATTTGTAGTATAGGAGGGCTCGTATATGGATTACAAAAAATTAATAATAGAAGGAAAATCATGCAGATCTTACAAATCAACACCTGTTTCTGAAGAATCATTTAAAGAATTGAAAAAATTTCTAGATTCTAGAAAAAAATTAGTAGAAGATATATCCGTGGAAATTAAAACTTTCTCAAGCGATATAATAGGAAAATTACAAGGCATAGCAGGTTATCACGGAAATGTAGTTGAAGCTCCAAACTATATGATACTTTTATCTGAAAAGAGAGATTATTATATAGAAAATGCAGGTTATATAGGAGAATGTCTTATATTAAAAGCTAGAGATTTAGGTCTTGGAACTTGCTGGATTACTTTCAAAAGCAGCGACGAAATCAAAAAAGCACTAGATATATCATCAGATAAAGAAGTTGTTGCAATTATAGCAATTGGATATGAAAATACTTCTAAAGGTTCTAAGAAATCAGCTGTAAAAGTTGGAGACAATTATTCTAAAGCTAAAATGCATACTGATTCACCTACACCTTATAGACTTGGCGTAGAAGAGATAGTTTATGTAGATACTTGGGGAAATAATGCAACTATCGATTTGCTAGAAGAAAGATACTTAATAGATGCGTTTAGTATTTCAAGATTAGCACCATCTACTTTAAATCAACAACCTTGGAGATTTATAATAGACGGTGGAAAAATTATATTAGCTATTAAACAAGATGATTTCGCATCAGATTACGAAAGAGGTATAGATACTGGTATAGCTTTATTATACTTCTCTATAGTAATAGACACTACTCTATTCGATTTACACTGGACTTTAGGTGAAGTAGAAAATACTTATAATGTACCTGATGACTACAAGATAGTAGGTTACTGTAACTTATAGATTTATACATATTTTATATATAAAATTAAAACGCTAATCTTATTTAGCTTGCTAACATTTTTAAATATAAAAAGTGCCACATCGATTTTGAAGTGGCACTTTTTTAATTCTTAAAATTTGTTTTTTAATTTAAATATTACTATAAAGTTTTAAAATTGAAAGCAGTTTTATTTTTCAACTCTTAACATTTCAGCTTTTTCTTCTACTTCACCTTTAGCTAAAACTTTTACATCTTTGAAAGAGTCTGTATTACTTATTATTATTGGAGTTACTGTTCTGTATCCAGCTTCTTGTATTTTATCTTTATCGAATTCAACTAATAAATCTCCAACTTTTACTTTGTCACCAACTTTAACGTGAGTATCATAATATTGTCCATTTAGTTGCACTGTATCTAATCCTACGTGGATAAGTACTTCTACACCTTCGTCTGAAGTTATTCCTATAGCATGTTTAGTATCGAATACTACTGAAACAGTACCGTTTACTGGAGATACTGCTCTACCTTCTTCAGGTTCTATACCTATACCTTTACCTAACATACCTTCAGAGAATACTCCGTCTTTTACTTCACTTAAATCTATTGCTTTACCTTTTATAGGAGCATATAATACTCCGCTTTCTACTTTTACATCTTGTTTAACTTCTTCTTTTGGTTGTTGTGCAGCTTCTGATACTTTTACAGTAGATGCTTTTCCACTTGCTATGAAGTTTTCTAAGTTAGATTTTATAACTGTAACTTTTGGTCCGTATACAACTTGTACACCATTACCTTTTTTGATTACACCTGCTGCACCACTTGCTTTTAACATACCTTCATTTACTTTTGAAGGATCTTTAACTGTTAAACGAAGTCTTGTTATACAGCAATCTAAGTCTGTTAAGTTATCATTGCCACCTAAACCTTGAAGGATTAAAGCACTTAACTCATCATCTGCATCTCCTTGAGATACATTTTGTCCATCTTTTTTAGCATTAACATCTGCTCTTGTATATAATTTAACTTCAGCATCATCGTTATCTTCACGACCTGGAGTTTTGAAGTCGAATTTTTTGATTAAGAAACTGAATAAGAAATAGTAAACTGCAAAGTAAGCTATACCTACAAATACTATGTTTATCCAGTTTGTTTTAGCATTCCCTTGAAGTATACCAAATAGGAATAAATCTATAAGACCTCCAGAGAATGTCATACCAACACCTACATTTAACATATGCATTAACATATATGCAGCACCTGCAAATACACAGTGGATTACATATAATATTGGTGCAACGAATAAGAATGTGAATTCAAGTGGTTCAGTTATACCTGTTAACATTGAAGTTAATGCTGCTGATAATAATAAACCTCCAACAGCTTTTCTTTTTTCTGGTTTTGCGCATTTATACATTGCTAGTGCAGCACCTGGTAAACCAAATATCATTAGTGGGAATTTACCAGACATAAATCTAGTAGCTTCTACACTAAAGTGTGTTACACTTGGGTCTGATAATTGTGCGAAGAATATATTTTGTGCACCTTCTATCACTTTACCTGCAACTTCCATACTTCCACCAACACCTGTTTGCCAGAATGGTAAGTAGAATACATGGTGAAGACCAAATGGTATTAATGCTCTTTCCATTACTCCATATAACCAAGTTCCTGCATATCCAGAACCTCTAACTACATCACCAACAGAGTAAATTACATTTTGTATTGGTGGCCATAAGTAGAACATTGCTATACCTACTACTAAGTAAACTAATGCACTTATTATTGGAACGAATCTTGTTCCACCAAAGAACGATAATACTTGTGGTAATTCAATTTTATAGAATCTATTGTGAAGTGCTGCAACACCAAGACCTACTATGATACCTCCAAATACCCCCATTTGAAGAGATGTCATACCTAATACATCTGTTGTAGATCCATTTAACATGCTTTCTGCTCCACCATGAACAGCTATCATTGCACTTACTGAAGCATGCATTATGAAGAATGCTAAAGCACCTGATAATGCGGCAACTTCTTTTTCTTGTTTAGCCATACCTATTGCAACACCCATTGCAAATATAATTGGTAAGTTTGTAAATACTACATTTCCTGCTGCATTTAATACAGTTAATAGACTGTAGATAAATGTTCCAGGTCCCATAACACCCATTAGACCATAAGTGTTAAGCATTGTTTCGTTTGTAAATGATCCACCTATTCCTAGGAAAAGACCAGCTACTGGTAAAATTGCGATTGGAAGCATAAATGATCTTCCGACACGTTGTAAGACACCAAAGATTTTGTCTTTCATGTTTTAAATCCTCCCTTTTATTTATATATTTTTTAATTTGAAGCGTATATTCTACGCAAAATATTTATTATTAACTAGTAAATTTAAGCAAATAAAAAGACCTAATTAAAAACGTAAATCTTTATAATTCACACTTATTTTCTTATAGATATTTACATAAATATAAAAATGTAAATATAGCATTAAATAAAATATATCTATAATACGTGTAAATTTATTTTACCCCTTTAAATTAGGTCTTGCCTGCATTACCAGTCACAATCCAACTTATTTATTTGTCGATATTCTCTTAAGGTGAATAGTTAAAAACATCATCTCTTCACCTGTAAGATTTAAATTGTATTTTTGTTGTATATATTCTTTTATCTTCTCAGCACAACCATAGTCTTTGCTGTAATTATCTCTAATCATTCTCTGTAATTGGAAGTCTGTATCTTTAGTAGGCTTATTGCTAAATAATCTCTGTGAGAAGTATTTTAAGTGTGTTATAAACCTCCCAAAATCAAGTGAATCCTCATCTAACTCCATTTGATAATAATCTCTAACAATTTCAATAACTTCTTGCATGAAAGTAGTTATTTTTATCATGCTACTCATATTTGTGTCCAATTCAGCATTTACAATATGTAGTGCAATAAATCCTGCTTCATCAATTGAAAGCTCTATATCGTGATTTTTCTTGATTATTGCTAAAGATTCTTTACCTAGTTCATACTCCTTTTGGTAAAATCTCTTTATATCCCAAAGTAGAACATTGCTATATTCTTGATTTAGCTTTTTTCTTTCTATAGCAAAACTAAGGTGATCAGTTAAAGTAATATAAATATTGTCATTTAGTTTTTTATCAAGCTTTGATTTTATATTGTCTATAATTTCTGTAGATGTATCTATATATTCTTTAGGCACTTGACTTATTAACTCTTGTAATTTATTTGAAGTAACTTTATCATCTATTTTATAAACTGCTTCTACCTTGTCGTCTTTTATCCATTCACCAGGTTTCTTTTGAAAACCAATCCCCAGTCCTCTTATTATTACTTGATTTCCACTTTGGTCAATAGAACTAATAAAGTTATTATTAATTACTTTCTTAACCCTATACAATAACCTAACCCCCTATTCAAAAATATACCTTGTATTAAAAAAGACCAACAAACATAGAATACCCATCATATTCCTTATGTAGTTGGTCTTGCCTGCATTACCAGTCACAATCCATAAATATTAAATTTATTTCTTTGTTTTTACATTATTAGAATAACATTTTCCCCCACTTTTTGTCAATATTTTCTTGTGATTTTTTAAAATTCTTTTTTATTGTAAGTTGATAGCGAAATCTTATATGATATAAATATTGCTAATATGGTTAATACTATTAGTCCTACAACTCCAAACTTTAATATCATTTCCAAAACAGATTCATCTGGCATAGGTATATTTGATTTTTCTGCTATTTTGACAAAGGCAAATACTATTATTGCTGGTATAAAAAATATCGCCATCATAACTATTCTAGCTTTTTCAACTCCAGTTTTAAATACAATCGGAATTACTATACAAAACAGTATTGCAAATATACATGGTACTACTATTGAAGTAGCAAGTATCTCATCCATACCTGTGCCTAATTTTGCAATTTGATTTATAGTTACAGATGTTATAATTCCAACTACCATACCTATAACAATTGACATTATAAAAAATGCATATTTAGATAATACAACATCTTTTCTATTTATGTTCATTGTCAAAGCATATTTATCCCATTTTGCATATTCATCATATGACATTGTAGTTATAACCTGCATACTTAACATCAAAGTTATCATACTTCCAACAAAAGTTCCATTTTTTAAGAAGACACCATATGCCATAAAAAATACAAGTAGCAATATTAATTGTTTCATATAATTTTTCATATTTAATATGTCTTTAATTAATAACCCCTTCATTATTTTTGCCCCCTAACTTTAAATAGAATTATTTCTTCTAGATTTGTTTTATCTACTACAAATTCCATCTCTTCATATTTCGTTCTATCACTTACCATAACCTCACATCCAAATGTATTTTTTCTTATGCCGACTATATCACTTTTTTGTATTTTATCTATATCCTTTTCGTTGCATTTTACAACACCACAATTGTAAATCAATTCATCTTTATTCTCACTAAATACGATTTTCCCATCATCTACAAATGTTATATAATCAGCAACTTTTTCTAAATCACTTGTTATATGTGAAGCCATAAGTACGCTGCACTCTTCATCTTGTATATAATCTAAAAATATATCTAAGATTTCATCCCTAATTACTGGATCAAGTCCACTTGTAGCTTCATCTAAAATTAATAATTTTGCTCCATGACTTAATGCTACTGCTATAGATAACTTCATTTTCATTCCCCTTGAAAATTCTTTTATCTTTTTATCTTTAGGTAATTTAAATTCATTTACATATTTAAAAAATCTATCTTTATCCCAATTAGAATATATATTTTTCATTATTTTATCTATATCATGAACTTTTAAATTATCATGAAAATAACTTTCATCAAATACTACAGATATATTATTTTTTATTTCCAGTTCATTTTCTTTGAAGTTCTTTCCAAATATTTTTATTTCACCTGAGTCTATATTTATTAAACCTAAAATCCCTTTTATTATAGTTGATTTCCCTGCTCCATTTTCACCTACTATTCCCATTATTGTACCTGTTTCCAATTTAAAAGACACATCTTTTAATTGGAATCCATCATATGACTTGTTAAGATTATTTACTTCTATTGCATATTTCATAGTGCTCTCCTCCCTATTTTTTAATATATTTTATTATTCTTCTTCATATAAAAGTTTTAAAATCGATTGTATCTCTTCATAATCTATTGAACACTTTTTAGCTTCATCTACTGCTTTTGATAAATACTCTTCTATAAGCCTTAATTTTTCTTCTTTAAGTAGTTCCATATTTGTACTTTTTACAAAGCTACCTTTTCCCACTATAGAATATATAAATCCACCTCGCTCTAATTCTTCATATGCACGTTTAGTAGTTATTACACTTATATGTAATTCCTTTGCTAAAAACCTCATTGAAGGAAGAGGGTCACCTGGCTTTAGTTTTCCACTTATAATCATATTCTTTATTTGTGTTGTTATTTGTTCATATATTGGCTTATCACTACTATTGCTTATTATGATTTCCACTTTATCACCTCATCCATATATAAGAGTATATATTGTATATATGCTATATATACAATATATACTCTTATATATACTTTGTCAAGTAATAACCAAAATTTTTTCATTTACACATATCAAATTTTAAATTGTTATTTTTCCAACTTTATATAAGTAAATTTCTGAATTAAAAATTATAAAATTGTTAAAAATTAATACTATAAGGAGGTAATCTACATGAAAAAACTTA
>CAMEPL010000015.1 GCA_945931665.1 uncultured Clostridium sp.
TGAATAATATAAACTTAGCGATGAAATTAGAAGATGAAATGCATTATATAATACCAAAAAAAGGAGAGAAAATTAAAACAAATATTGTAACAAGTCAAAATGATACATCAAATAATGATATAGTGTCTGAAAATAATTTTAACTCAAATGAAAGTGAAGGCAATAAAATAAATATTAATACAGCAGATTTAGATGAATTAGATAAAATTCCTGGTGTAGGAGAAGCTACAGCAAATAAAATTTTGAGTTATAGAGAAGAGAATGGCGATTTTAAAAATATAGAAGAAATTAAAAATGTAAATGGAATTGGAGAAAAGAAATTTGAAAATATGAAGGATATAATTTGCGTAAAATAGGAAATGTGATAACAAAATGAATATAAAGCTAAAAAATAGTACATAAATATCAAAAAGATTTAAGTAAAATAAAAAGACAAATATGAATAGAGAAAATCTATTTTTATTTGTCTTTTATTTTTCTTTTAAATTAATTCATCAATTTAAAAGAATCATTTTTTAAATTTAGTTTTCCTTTTAAGTTTGATGTTGTGTATATTTTTTTATCTTTTGTTATAAAGATAGCATCTGTATCATCTAAACTTTCTATTAATTTCATACCTTTTTCTAGTCCAAGTCCAAAAGTGGTTGTAGATAATCCATCCCCAACTATAGAAGATGATGAAATAATAGTAACGCTACTTAAGTTATTTTCAAATGGATAACCTGTTGATGGGTCTATCATATGGTGATAAATAACTCCATCTTGTTTTAAATATCTTTCATATATTCCAGAAGTTACTACAGATTGATTTGAAACAGCAATATTTGCTATAGAGGTTCCATCTTCACTTGTAGGGTCTTGTATCCCAACTTTAAAAGGTGTATCTTTGGTTTTTTCCCCTAATATAAAAACATTTCCACCAAGATTTATTATTGCACTATCTACATTTTGTGATTTTAAATACTCAACAAGTTTGTCTGCTGCATAACCTTTAGCTATTCCCCCTAAATCTATCTCCATGCCTTTTTTATTTAATTTTACACTTTTATCTTCTTTATTAAGTGAGATATCTTTATAGTTTACAAGAGCTAATTTTTCTTGAATTTCATCGTTACTAGGAACTCTTGCATTATCTGTACCTATACCCCATAAATCGACAACAGGCCCTATAGATATATCAAATACTCCATCGGATATATTTGAAAAGTAAATTGCTTTTTGTATTACTTCAAATGTATTATCAGAAATTTTTATATAATCTTCGCCAGCTTTTTCATTTATTTTAGATACATCACTGTATTCTCTTGTTTTAGACATGGTATTATCTATATTAAGCAGTATATCTCCACATTTTTTTAAAATTTCTTTTGAATCTGATTCTTTAACATTGTATAAAGTAATTTCACTTACTGTGTTTAAATCATAATAAGTTTGACTATAATCCCCTTTATTAAAATTGCCCTTAAATATGTAGATAAAAAAACAAATAGCAATAACTGCTATTATTAAAAGGGTAGATTTTTTCTTATTCATAATGCCTCCTTCAAATAATTGTTTTATTATGTTATATTTAATTATAACATAACAAGAAAATATGAAGAGGAGTTTTTATAATGGTTAAATTAAATAACGATTGGGACGAATTATTAAAAGATGAATTCCAAAAAGAATATTACCAAAATCTTAGAGAATTCTTAAAACAAGAATATTCTAGTAGAGTTATATATCCAAATATGTATAATATATTCGAAGCATTAAAACATACTTCTTTTAAAGATACAAAAGTTTTAATATTAGGTCAAGATCCATATCATGGTGAAAATCAGGCACATGGACTAGCATTTTCAGTTCAAAAAGGTGTTAAAATTCCACCTTCACTTTTAAATATATATAAAGAATTAAATCAGGATTTAGGATGTTATATACCTAATAATGGGTATTTAATACCATGGGCAGACCAAGGTGTGCTACTTTTAAATACAGCATTAACTGTAAGAGCACATGAAGCTAATTCGCATCAAAATATTGGTTGGGAAATATTTACGGATAATATTATAAAACTATTAAATACAAGAGAGGATCCAGTTATATTTGTTCTTTGGGGTGGAAATGCTAGACGCAAAAAGTCACTGATTGATACAAGTAGACATTATGTTCTAGAATCAGCACATCCAAGTCCCCTTTCTGCATATAGAGGATTCTTTGGATGTAAGCATTTTTCAAAAATAAATGAGATATTAGAAAGCTTAGGTAAAGAGCCTATAGATTGGCAAATACCAAATATATAATTAAAAAAGTTATTGTATTTATTGAAAATTTATCTCCTTTAAAGTTAAAAGATAAATAATAAAGTAGTTAATTGTAACAATTTATCATAATATAGAATATTATAAAATATAAAGTTTATAAATTACAAATTTTATTATATAATTATAATTTTTTTAGAAATAAGATTTAAAAAATAAAGTATGCGGACTTAAAGAAGTCGTATATTTAAAAGTATTTTGTATTAAATAATTTCTTATTACTAAAAAGGAAAGAAGGGGTATTTATGGCAGTAAATACAATAACTGCAAATCAAGCTCAGCGAATGTTGGATGGTAATCAATTTAGTTTGATTATAGATTTGCGAGATTATTATGATTATGCAAGAGGGCACTTACCAAATGCTATTAATATACCTACTAATCAAGTTGTAGATAGAATAAATCAAATTCAACAATATAGAAATAGAAATGTTCTTTTATATTGTCAATACGGAGTACAAAGTGTAAGTGTAGGAAAAGTATTAATATTAAATGGATTTAGAAGAGTATATAGTTTAGACGGAGGTCTAGATCATTACAATTATCCATTATATTAAAAAATATATATTTGATATTTAAATAAAGGGGAGATATTGAGTTTACAAAGTTTAACTTTGAAATTAAATTTGCAATATCTCTTTTTTTATTGAAATATATCTTTAAAAAAAGCAAAAATTAAATTATAATAGTGCAATAAAAAATTTTAGGAGAAAAATTATGAAAAAAGATTTTAAGATGAGAACAGGTCTGATTGTTGGAGAAGACGGACTAGATAAATTAAAAAATGCGAATGTTATAGTTTTTGGAGTAGGTGGAGTTGGAAGTTTCGCCTGTGAAGCTATAGTAAGAGCTGGAGTTGGAAACATAACTATAGTTGACTTTGATGATGTTGATATAACTAATATAAATAGACAAATACCAGCACTTCACTCAACTGTTGGAAGACTTAAGGTAGATGTTATGAAGGAGAGACTTCTAGATATAAATCCAGATTTAAATATAAAAGCAATTAAAAAATTATACAATGCAGAAACAAGTGATGAAATATTAACAGAAGATTACGATTATGTTATAGATGCAATAGATATGGTTACTTCAAAAATCAAACTTATAGAAACATGTAAAGAAAAAGGATTTAACATAATAAGTTCTATGGGAATGGGTAATAAATTAGACCCAACTAAAATAGTAGTTACAGATATATATAAAACACATACTTGCCCACTTGCAAAAGTTCTTAGAAGAGAGCTTAAAGATAGAAGAATTAAAAAATTAAAAGTAGTTTACTCGACAGAGCAACCTAGAGAATTAAAAGAAAAAATAATGAATGGAAGAAAAGTAACACCAGGAAGTGTATCTTTTGTACCTTCAGTAGGTGGTCTTGTAATAGCATCTGTAGTAGTAAGAGAATTATTAGAAAGATAATTTTTATTAAAAAATAATAAGCCATATTAAATCACTAAAAATATTTAAAAGAATATAATAATAAAACGATGTTTTTAATTATAAATATCATATAGGTATAGGAGGTTTAATATGGCTGTATATAGAGGAATAGATGTAAGTAACTGGTCAGGGACTATAGACTGGAGAGCTGTAGCAGAGTCAGGTGTAGAAGTTGTGATAATACAAGCATCTGAAGGAACTTTCTATAGAGATCCTTATTTGCATGAATATTATGATGGGGCAAAAGCATATGGACTAAAAGTAGGATTTTATCATTTTTTCAATCCTGGTTCATCTCCAACACCACAAGAACAAGCTAGATACTTTGTAGATACTATTAGAGGCTTAGATTCTGACTTAAAATTAATTTTAGATTTTGAACAAATAGGAGGGCTTGATAATTATGAATTAACTCTCCAAGCTATAGAATTCTTAAGAGAAGTAAAGGAATATAGTGGATTGGATACAGCGATTTATACTTACACATATTTTGCACAACATTATTTATATGAAGGACTTGGACTTTCTGAATATCCTTTATGGATAGCTCAACTTAGTGAAGGCGGACCATCACCAAATCCGATCTGGGGAGATAGATATGTTGCATGGCAGTATTCAGATACAGGAAGAGTAAGAGGAATCAACGCAAGTACAGATTTAGATTTAATTTATGATGGACTTTTTTTAGATGATAGTGAAGATGTTCCAAAGGAAGAAAAAAAGCCACAAAAGATTCCAGGAGATAGACAAAACCCATCAACACAAAGTGGCATTATATATTATACAGTTCAAGCAGGAGATACACTAAGTTCAATTGCTCAAAAATACGATACTACAGTTCATGAAATAGCAGTTATAAATTCAATATCAAATCCAAATTTAATTTATGTAGGTCAAGTTTTAAAGATATATCCAGGAAATAGAGTTATTAAAAAGAGAAGAAAAATATTTACAACAACATATATAGTACAAAGTGGAGATACACTTACTTCTATTGCAATGAAATTTGATACTACGGTCCAAGCATTAGAGGGGCTAAATGATTTACCGAATCCAAATTTAATTTATGTAGGAGAGGTATTAAAAATACCGACAGATTCTAGAGGGAATACAGCAGCACCATCGACAAGACAATATATGATAACATATATAGTACAAAATGGAGATACGCTTAGCTCAATTGCGGCAAAATTCAATACTACAGTTCAAAGTATAGTTAGTATAAATAATATATCAAATCCTAATTTAATTTATACAGGTCAAATTTTAAAAATAGAAACTTCTATAAATACAGAAAATAGGGGTGAAAATTCTAGCAGTCTTTATATAGTTCAAAAAGGAGATACTTTAATAAATATTGCTAAAAAATTTGGCGTAAACTATAAAGAATTAGTAGAAAAAAATGATATTACAAATCCAAATCTGATTTATGTAGGAGAAGTTTTAAGAGTATAGATATCATTAAGCATTTATTATTTAAATAATAAAACGGAGCACATAAGTAGTGCTCCTATTTTAATTTACTCTTGTTTATATTTAACTTTGGAGTAAATTTTATTTCCATCAGAATAAAATTGCATACTTCCATTTACATCAGTTCTAAATACTTTTGCACCTACAGATTCTAAGTTTTGTAAGGTAGACCTGTGAGGATGTCCGTAGTCATTTTTATATCCACAGGAAATTACAGCTATAGATGGTGTGGTTTCTTGTAAAAATGCTAAAGAACTAGATGTAGAACTTCCGTGATGTGCGACTTTTAAAAAATCTACATTTTCTAGCTTGTAAGAGTTGATTATATCCATTTCATTAGATTCTTCACAATCGCCTGTAAATAAAAAATTGTTGTTTTTATATGAAATATTTAGTACAATGGAATTTGAATTATTATTATCTGTTATATAATTTGGACTTAGAACATATATTTCTGTGTAGTTATCTAAGTCAAAAGAATCGTCTTTAGACAGATAATTTACTTTTAAATTTTTTTTATTACAAGAATCAATTAAGTTGATGTAGCATTCACTATCAGTGTTTTGCTTAGGCATATAGATTTTCTCTACATCAAAATTATCAATTATATCGTCTAGGCTACCTATATGGTCGCTGTCAGGGTGTGTCGCCACAACAACATCTAAATTTTTAACTTTTTTATTTTTTAAATATGATTTTATTATTTTAGAACTATCTTCATCACCCCCATCGATTAACATATTTTTGCTTGACGGGGTTGTGATTAAAATTGAATCTGCCTGTCCAACATCTATTATGTGGATGCAAAAATCTTTATTTTTGTTACAGCCAGTTAAAAGTGCTATTATAATAATTGAAAATATTAAAATTTTTTTATTCAAGTTACAATCACTCCATTAAAATACATGTTTATTGGATATTATCTTGGGTAAAATACAATATTGAAATAAATATATTAAGAGTTTTGACGTTAAAATAGAAATAAATACAATAAATTGAAAATAAATTTAAAATGTAAACTTTCATTTAATTTATAGGAGGCTGTTATGCAAATAACAAAAGAAAGAGATAATATAAATCTTTTTGAAGAAATAATAAAAAAAGACCCAAATAGTTCAAGACCTTATTTTAAGGAAATAACTATTGAAGATAGAGAAATATTAAATCCATATTTTGATTTAGTGGATTATGAAGCATGTGAATACAACTTCAACACATTATATATGTGGCAACATGCATACAAAACTGCATATTATGTAGGTGATAATTTTGCAGTTTTAGTAGGAGAGTATGACGGTGAAGTATTCTCAATCTTACCTCTTGCTAAAAAAGAAGATTTACCAAAAGTAATAGATTTCGTATTAGATTACTTTGCACAAATAGAAGAAAAACTTTACTTTAGAGGTATTACAGAAGAAGTAGTAGATTATTTAAAGGAAGAATACGGAGATAGATTTGAATATATAGCAGAAAGAGATTTATTTGACTATGTTTATGATGGTGAAATAATGAGAACTCTAAAAGGTAGAAAAAATAGCAAAAAAAGAAATCATATAAATTACTTCTTAACTGAATACGACGGAAGATTTGAATATAGACTTCTTGGAAAAGAAGATTTCGACGATTGTAGAGCTCTTTTAGATGAGTGGACAATAAATAAAGAAGAAAACGACAACATAGAAGAAGGGGTAGATGATGAAAGATCTGGTATAGAAAAATTATTTACTCACTATGACCAAATATGTGACAGATTAAAAATAGCTGGTATATATATAGATGGAAAATTAGAGGCATTTACTATGGGTGAATTATTAAACAAAAATATGGCTTTAATTCACATAGAAAAAGCTAATCCAGAAATAAGAGGATTATATCCTTATATAAACCAACAATTTTTAGTTCATGAATTCCCTGAAGTTGAATTTGTAAATAGAGAAGAAGATATGGGAATAGAAGGACTTAGAAAAGCAAAATTATCTTACCATCCATGTAAACTTGTTGAAAAATACACTGTTAGGGAGGCTAACTAATTGAATATTAGATATGCTAGAGCAACTGATAAAAATCAAATAGTTTCACTTTGGAATTATTGTTTTGAGGATGGAGAAGATTTTGTAAAATACTATTTTGAAAATGTATATGATAAAAAAAATACTATTATAATAGAAGAAAATAATGAGGTGTTGTCTGCGCTTCAATTAAACAAATACAAAATAGACCTTAGAAACAGAAAATACGATGTATCTTATGTTGTAGGTGTTTCATCGAAGCCTGAAGTTAGAGGGCTTGGTTATATGAAACATCTAATGACATATACGTTAGAAGAGTTATATAAAAGTGGAGAAATAGTATCACTTTTAATGGCGATTGATTATAGACTGTATAAAAGATATGGATTTGACCATTGCTATGACCAAATTCAATATAATATAAAAACAGATGAGCTTTCAGGATTTAGAGTAACATCTAAATTGAGAAAAGCTGATTTTGAAGATTCTAAAATATTATCTGAAATTTATACAAATGCAGTGAAAAACTTAAATGGATATGCATTGAGAGATGAAGTTTACTTTGATAGATTTATGAAAGAGATTGAATCTGAAAATGGATATATATATATTGATGAAGCAAATAAAAGTTATATAGCATATTACATTCAAGGAGATACAATCTTTGTTAGAGAGCTTATATATAACGATATTTCTTCGTTAAAATCCATGTTAGCTTATATATATAATCACAATACACAGTGTAAAAAAACTGTTATAAATGCTCCTGTTGACGATAAGATTAAATTAATAATTGCTAATTTAAAAACTTGTGAAATTAAATTAATACCATTTATGGCAGGTAGGGTTATAAACTTTGAAAAATATATGGAAAGTATAAAGTTAAATAATATAAATACAGAACATATTGACGATGAATTTATAAAAATAAAAGTTATAGATAAATATATACCTCAAAATGATTGTGTATTTAAGATATATATAAAAGATAATCAAGTAAAAGTAGAAAAAGTAGAAGAAAATTGTGACATAGAATTAGACATAAATTCTATAACACAACTAGCTTTTTCATATTTAGATATAAATGAAATTTTTATGTTAAATGAAATTGATGAAAGCTGTTTAACATATAATAAAAGAAAATTATTAAATATTTTATTTGAGAAAAAAGTAAATTATATAGACGAACTTGTTTAAAAAAATGGCGTTTTACTAAAATTAGTAGAGCGCCATTGTTTTATTTTGAATAAAAATATGATATGTTTAATTTTTATATAAAAATAAAACAATATAATGGAAAAAAATTAAAATAAGTATACAATATATTCATGAATAAAAATAACTGGATATTCAATAAATAAATAACTGGGGTGATATATGATGGAAGTAAAGTATGCAAAACGTATGATGACAGAAGGGGGATCTGAAATAAGTGATATATTAGCACTAACTGCTAAACCAGAAGTAATATCTTTTGCAGGGGGGTTACCTGCACCAGAATTATTTCCAGTAGCAGATATGGAAAAAATGGCTAATGAAGTTTTAGATGAAGTAGGAAGAGTAGCACTACAATATTCTTCAGCTCAAGGTTTCCCAAAATTTAGACAACAAATAGCTGATAGAATGAATGACAAGCAAAAAACAAATGTAAGTGCTGATGATATATTAATAACTAGTGGTTCACAACAAGCATTAGAGTTCTCTGGAAAAATATTTATAGATGAAGGGGACGTAATATTATGTGAAAGTCCGACTTACTTAGGAGCATTAAATGCATTTAATGGATATGGACCAAAATACATAGAAGTTGAAACTGATGAAGATGGTATGAATATGGAAGCTTTAGAAAAAGTTTTACAAACTACTGATAGAGTAAAAATGATATATGTTATACCAGATTTCCAAAACCCAACAGGTAGAACTTGGCCACTTGAAAAACGTAAAAAATTTGTTGAGTTAATAACTAAATATAAAGTAGTAGCTTTAGAAGATAATCCTTATGGTGAATTAAGATATGAAGGAGAGTTTTTACCTTCATTAAAATCTTTTGATAAAGAAGGATATGTAGTATATTTAGGAACATTTTCAAAAATATTATGTCCAGGATATAGACTTGGATGGGTATGTGCAGCTCCTGAGATACTATCTAAATATATAAGATGTAAAGAGGATGGAGATTTACAGACATCAACAATATCTCAATTAGAGGTTAGTAGATATTTAGATGAATGTGACATAGATGCACATGTCGTAGAAATAAGAGATTTATACAGAAAACGTAGAGATTTAATGTTAAAAACAATAGAGGAAGAATTCCCAGAAGAAGTTAAATGGACTCATCCAGAAGGTGGACTATTTATGTGGGTTACAGTACCTGAAAGTATAAATACTACTGAAATGATGAAAAAATGTGTTGAAAATAATGTAGCATATGTTCCAGGAGTTGCTTTCTATCCGGGAAGAACTAAAACAAACAACTTTAGATTGAATTATTCAAATATGGATGAAGAAAGAATAGTAACAGGTATCAAGAGAATAGCTGAAGTTATAAAAGATGAATTAAAATAATAAAAATTTTATATTATGAAGTTATCAAAATAAGGCATATGTTTTAAATATATGTCTTATTTTTTTATAACGTACAGGAAATTATATAAAAATATACATAATTATATAAATTAAGGGCAATTTATCACAAATAAGTATTTTATTATAAAATATATGATTAATTATAAATTTTTTTAATATAGGAGGTAGGGTATAGAATGTTAAAAGAAAATTTAATGATTAAAGCTTTAAATAAGTTTGATGATATTTGTTTCTTGGTTATAATTGATGGACAAGAGTATAAAATAGGAGAGGGAGAGCCAACATTTACAGCAAAATTCAAAGAACCTATACCAGTAAGTAAACTACTTAGCAGTACATCTCTTGCATTAGGAGAAGCATATATGAGTGGAAATTTAGAAATCGAGGGAAATTTATATCATGCTTTAGATTATTTTATGGGAGAAATAAACAAATTCTCTATGAATCAAAAAGCTATGAAAAAATTAATTTTCACTTCAATATCTAAGAAAAATCAAGAAAAAGAAGTTAGAAGTCATTATGATATAGGGAATGATTTTTATAAATTATGGTTGGATGAAACTATGAGTTATTCTTGTGGTTATTTCTTGAGCGAAAATGACACCCTATATCAAGCACAAGTAAACAAAGCAGATTACATATTAAAAAAATTATACTTAAAAGAAGGTATGAGATTACTTGATATAGGCTGTGGATGGGGATTTTTATTAATTGAAGCAGCTAAAAAGTATAAAGTACATGGAACAGGAATTACCCTTAGCGTTGAGCAATATAATGAATTTAGAAGAAGAATAGTCGATGAAGGGTTAGAAGACCTTTTAGAAGTAAAACTTATGGACTATAGAGATTTAAAAAATAGCGAGTTAAGATTTGATAGAGTTGTAAGCGTGGGCATGCTTGAACATGTAGGACGTGATAATTATCAACTATTTATAGATTGTGTAAATAACGTTTTAAAACCACAGGGATTATTTTTATTACATTTTATAAGTGGTTTAAAAGAACATCCAGGTGACCCATGGATAAAGAAATACATATTCCCAGGAGGGGTTATTCCAAGTTTAAGAGAAATTATAAATTGTCTAGCAGAAGATAACTTTCATACATTAGATGTAGAAAATTTGAGAAATCATTATAATCGTACACTTTTATGTTGGGAAAAAAATTATAAAGAACATATAGATAAGGTAAGAGAAATGTTTGATGAAGAATTTGTACGTATGTGGGATTTATATCTTTCATCTTGTGCAGCTGTTTTCCACAATGGGATTGTAGATATTCATCAAATATTAGTATCTAAAGGAATTAATAATGATTTACCAATTGTACGTTGGTATTAAGAACAAAAAATATAAAATCTATTTTAAAAGGAATATATAGTATATAACTATATATTCTTTTATTTTTTTATAATAATAACAAAAAATATTTAAGATTGTTAAGAATAATAGATTTAAATTGAGTATACTTTTAAAATCAGGTCAATAATATAGAAAATAAATCTTTAGGAGGGATATTTTGAGAAGACCATTATTATTGATTTTTATAGTGATTTTAATGCTAGGATTCTTTATTACATCAAATAAAGAACTAGATAATATAAATTTTGATACAGAAATAACTATAAGTGGAGTTGTAAAAGATAAAAAAGAAAAAAGTAAATATACTCAATATATAATAGATGGATATTTGGTAAATGATTATAAAAGAAAGTACAAATTAAAAATCGGGCAAATTGTAGAAGTAGAAGGTAAATTAAAAGATTTAGATAATATGAATTTGGATGATTTTAATTATGGAAGATATATAAGAAGTTGTGGATATAAAGGTCTAATAAACTCAAGTTATTTTAATATAATTGGACAAAATAAGTTTTATATAAATTTAGGCAAAGTAAAAATATATATGAGAGATACATTTAGATATCTATATAAAGATACGTCTAATTTTATAAACTCATTTTTATTGGGAATAAAGGACGATTTAACACAAAAAGAGACAGAAATGTTTTCTAAAACAGGAACAAGTCATGTATTAGCAATATCAGGACTTCATACAGGAATACTATGTGTATTAATCGCTTACGTTATAAGAGGAATAAATAAAATATATAAATTAGGAATTTTAGTTATAATTATGATTTTATATAGTATGATGGTTGGATATTCTCCTTCTATTATAAGAGCCGTATTTTTTGTTACAATTATGTATTTAGCAATATTTTTATTTAGAAAAAGAGATGGAATAACGACATTATCATTAATTGCTAGTTTATTAATTATAAATAATCCATACACTATATACAATATTAGTTTTCAGTTGTCATTTTTAGCGACTCTGTCTATCTTGTATTTTAATAAAATGATTAAGAAAAAGTTGAAGTTTGATATCATATCAATGACTATAGCTGCCAATATTCTAACTATACCAATAGTTTACTATATATTTGGAGGAATTGCTCTTTTATCGATTTTAGGCAATATAGTAATAATACCTTTTATAGGGATTATTATGAATTTAAGTCTTTTTAGTATTTTATTATTTGAGGTCAATTTAAATATTACAAAAGTTATAGTTTATATAAACAAAAACCTTATTAATATGGTATATTATATATTGGATAAGTTGAGCAAAATAGAAATTGGATATATAGAAGTTGAAAATCCTAATATAATATACGTAATAATTTATTATGTTTTAATTTTCTCTTACATGATATACAAAGAGATTAAAACTATGAAGGAGCAAGAAAATGAAATACAAGGATATTGTCTATAATATAAAAGCTAAAAATTTTGAAAAAATTTATCTATTATATGGTAGAGAGCACTATTTAATAGATAATACTATAAAATTATTTAGAGAATCTTTGAACGAAAGTATGATCGATTTCAATTTAGATATAATAGATGGCAAAGAAATTACATTAGAACAATTACTTAGTTCTATCGAAACACTTCCATTTATGGATGAAAGAAAAATAGTAATAGTAAAGGACTTTGAATTACTTACAAAAGCTAAGAAAAAGATTTTTTCTGATAAAGAAGAAAAAACACTTGCTGAACATTTAGAAAATATTCCGGATACTACTATTTTAGTTTTTACTGTATATGGTGAAATTGATAAAAGAAAAAGTATAGTAAATAGAATAAGTAAAAATGGAGTTGTCTATAACTGTGAAAAAATATCTGATATGGAACTATTTAAATGGTCTAAAAAGAAATTCACAGAAAATAATATAATGATAGAAAATGCACAAATTATGTACTTTATAGAATCTACTGGATATAAAGATAAAAATAATGAATTTACATTATCTGATATAGATAACGAAATTAAAAAAATAAGTTCTTTTGCAGGTACAGATACTCAAGTTACAAATGAAATGATAGATAGACTTTCACAAAAAAAGATAGAAAATGATATTTTTAAACTAATAGATTATATTGGAGATAAAAACTCACAAAGTGCTATAAAAATATTAAATGATATGATAAACGAAGGGGAATCTGTTTTAGGTATTTTTGCTATGATAAATAGACAATTTAAAACAGTACTTCAAGTAAAAGAATTATTAAATAAAGGACTAAATAATAAAAGTATATCAGAAAAATTAAAAACTTCTTTATTTATAGTAAATAAATCGATAAAAATAAGTAAGAATTTTACGGAATCTATGATAATAGATATGTTAAATTATATACTAGAGAGTGATTATAAAATAAAAAACGGTCTTATGAGAGATACACTTGCTATAGAAATACTAGTAAGTAAGTACTGTCAGAGAAGAGTGAGTTAAAGTCTTCCTAAAAAGGGGAAGACTTTTTCTTTTATTTTATATTTATGAAAAATAAAAAACCCTTGAAATTAATCAAGGGCCAGTTTATGCACAAATTAAACTTCTTATTAAGCGTTCATAGAGTTTAATTTTTGAGCTAATTTAGCTACTTTTCTAGCAGCAGCGTTTTTGTGTATAGTTCCTTTAGAAGCAACTTGAGATATTTTCTTTTGAGCGAATTGGAATCTTTGAGTAGCTTCTTCTACGTTACCAGCGTTAACAGCTTCTTCGAATCTTCTTATAGCTGTTTTAACTTGTGATTTTCTCACTCTGTTTAAAGCAGTTTTCTTATCGATAACTTTTATTCTCTTTTTAGCAGATTTTATATTTGCCAATCTGTTCACCTCCCATAAAATTTATTATTCTCATCGTCAACATATTTGATTTTAACAGAAATAAAAATAAAAATCAAGTATTAATATTCAATACTTTTAATTTAATTTAACTTTTATTTAAATTATGTTTAAAAATCTTAAAAAAGTTAATAATTATAATCAAAGTTAAAAAACAGAAATTAAAGTTATAATTCTGTTTACTAAATATGATTAAAATGTTTTTCAATAAGACTTAATAACATTTGGAGGTTTTTATGATAAGTATAAGAACAGATTTAGCACTTGAAGCAACAGAAATTTGTGAAGAACAGTCGACAGCTCTTGATGGAGTAATAGTAGATACAAAAGAACTAGATGGTTGCATTGTTACTACAGTAGAAATAATAAATGAAACTGGCTCAAAAATAATGAATAAAGAAATAGGTAAGTATGTAACTTTAGAAAGTAATTTAATGAAATTTGACGATGATGATTCTAGAGAAAAAGTTATAAATTATTTAAAGGATGAATTAATAGACATCTTTGGAACTGATCCATCCAAGAAAACTTTAGTGATAGGACTTGGAAACTGGAATATTACATCAGATGCACTAGGGCCTAGAGCAGTATCAAAAACACTTGTAACTCGCCATATTTTTAAAAATTACAATAAAGATTATGACGATGATTTTTCAGAAGTATCAGCATTAAGTCCAGGAGTAATGGGTATAACAGGTATTGAAACTGTAGAAATAGTAAAATCTATAGTAGATAAAATAAAGCCTGATAGAGTAGTTGCAATAGATGCATTGGCCTCTAGGAAAATCGATAGAGTTAATGCCACTATTCAAATATCAACTGGCGGAATAGCACCAGGAGGAGGAGTTGGTAATAAAAGAAAAGCATTAGATAAGTCTTATTTAGGTGTAGATGTAATTGCGATAGGTGTGCCTACAGTTGTGGATGCAGCCACACTTACAATAGATGTGCTAGATTTAGCTATAGATAATTTGATGGAAGCATCTGAAGAGAGCAGTGAGTTTTATAAAATGCTTAAAAAGCTAAAAGAAGAAGAAAAATATCAATTAATTAAAGATTCTTTAGATCCATATGACAAAAATCTAATCGTAACTCCAAAGGACATAGATGAAACAATAGAAAATCTAGCGATAATAATAAGTGAAGGACTAAATAGATCCCTTCACCCAGGAAGGATTTAAAACTAAGGAGGAGAAATATGTATAATAAATTCGCTAAAGCAGTAAGTATAGCTATTTTATTATTTACAATACCAAGTAGTATACTAGCGCTTGATAAGAATGGATTATTTAAAAACTTGATAAAATATTCTTATCCTGAAGTTAAAGTTATAGAAAAAGATGAAGAAAATGAAGATAAAAATGATACGACTACAAATAATAATAAAGCTAAAAGTAATCAGTTTGTTAATTTATATGTAGGAGAAGATAATATTCCTGTTGCAAAAACAACAAGTAGTAGTAATATAACATTAGATAGTAGTATATATAATTCAAAATTAAGAGTTACTAATAATAAACCACAAATTTTGATATATCACAGTCACAGTTGTGAAACATACTCTGACTCACCAAAAGGAAATTATCATTCAGAAGATAAAGACCACTCTGTTATGTCAGTTGGATGTTTGCTTACAAACCAACTATCTGATTTAGGTTGGGGGGTAATTCATTCTACTACGTTCCATGACAGTCCTACATATAATAATTCATATTCTAGAAGTGCAGAAACAATAAAATCTGTAATGAATCAATATAATGATGTAGATATAACTATAGATTTGCATAGAGATGGACTTAATATACCGAATGAAGCTGTAAAAAATAATATTCATGATAAATACACTACAACAATAAATGGTGAAAAAGTCGCTAAATTTTTCTTTGTTGTAGGTGCTAGAAATGATGATGTTAAAAAAGTACAAAATTTAGCTAATGGTTTAACTAAATATGCTAAACAAAAATATCCTGATTTGATAATGCCAGTTGTCTTAAAACCTTATGGTAGATTTAATCAAAGTATATGTGATAATGCAATATTAGTAGAAGTAGGAAGTAATGGTACTACTACTGCAGAAGCTCAAGCTAGTGCAAAATATATAGCGCAAATACTAGATGGATATTTTAAAGAACAAAATTTAAAAAATAATTAGAAAAGAGTAAATAAAAATTAATGGCTACACTAGATGAAAGAATAAATAATAGAAAAAATAAAAAGAAAAGAGTAGTAACCTTTAAAATGGTATCTATAATTTTTATGGTAAACATAGCTGCAGTTTGTATATTTTTTACAGATTATAATATGAATAAAATGCTTAATAAAAAATCAATAATAGATATAAATATAGAATTCATAGAAAAAAATATAAACTCTATAGAAGAGATTTTTAGAGATTTTAACTTTAACATAAAAGGATAGTACTCTAATGATTGTATAAACTTGGAAAAATAAGGCTTAATATAATAATAAGTCTTATTTTTCTGTCATAACTTATATTTACAGAAAAGCTGATATATTATAAAATAAAATCTATGATGAAAATAATTTATATTAAATTTTAAGGAGGAAAAAAGGTGGACAATAAACAAAGTAGAACTAGAAATTTTAGTATTATTGCACATATAGACCATGGAAAGTCTACCTTGGCGGATAGATTAATTCAATATACAGGTTTAGTTAGTGATAGAGAAATGAAAAACCAGTTATTAGATAACATGGATTTAGAGAGAGAAAGAGGAATCACTATCAAATTACAAAATATAAGATTAAAATACAACGCTAAGGATGGAAATGAGTACTATCTAAACTTAATAGATACTCCAGGTCATGTTGACTTTAACTATGAGGTATCGAGAAGTTTAGCAGCATGCGAAGGTGCGCTTTTAGTAGTAGATGCTGCTCAAGGTGTAGAAGCACAAACATTAGCAAATGTATACTTAGCATTAGATCAAGATTTAGAAATATTACCAGTAATAAATAAAATAGATCTTCCAAGTGCTAGACCAGACGAAATAAAAGAAGAAATAGAAGATATTATAGGGCTTGATGCGAGTGAAGCTCCATTAGTATCAGCTAAAAGTGGTTTAAATATACAAGATGTATTAGAAGATATCGTAAATAATATACCTGCTCCAGAAGGTGACATAGAAAAACCATTAAAAGCCTTAATATTTGACTCATATTATGATGCTTATAAAGGTGTTGTAGCATATGTTAGAGTATTCGAAGGTGAAGTTAAAAAAGGTATGACAATCGAGATGATGAATACTAAAAAGAAATTTGAGGTTACAGAAGTAGGTGTTATGGCTCCACATCCAACTGAACTTGATAGTCTTCAAGCTGGAGATGTTGGATATATAGCAGCGAGTATAAAAGATATAAGAAGTTGCCACGTTGGTGATACAATAACAGATGCAACAAGACCTACAGATGAACCACTTCCAGGATACAAAAAAGCTACACCAATGGTTTACTGTGGTATTTATCCAGGTGAAGGTGAAAAGTATGAAAATGTTAAAGATGCATTAGAAAAATTACAAGTAAATGATGCGGCATTAGAATTTGAACTTGAAACTTCTGCAGCTTTAGGATTTGGTTTCAGATGTGGATTCTTAGGGTTATTACACTTAGAAATAATAGAAGAGAGACTAGAAAGAGAATTTAACTTAAATCTAGTAACAACAGCTCCATCTGTTATATACAGAGTAACTAAGAATACTGGTGAAGTAGTTATGATACAAAATCCAACTAACTTACCAGACCCATCAGAAATAAAAATGATAGAAGAACCTATCGTAAAAGCTGATATAATAGTTCCTAAAGATTATGTTGGTATAGTAATGGAATTATGTCAAGAAAGACGTGGAAACATGCACAATATGGAATATATCGATCCTAAGAGAGTTATGTTACATTATGATTTACCACTTAATGAAGTTATCTACGACTTCTTCGATGCATTAAAATCAAGAACTAGAGGATATGGTTCATTAGACTTTGAAATGAAAGGATATGAGCCATCTACACTAGTAAAACTAGATATCTTAATAAATAAAGAACAAGTTGACGCACTTAGCTTCATAGTTCACGAGTCAAAAGCTTATGCTAGAGGAAAATCTATGTGTGAAAAACTTAAAAATGAAATACCAAGACACCAATTTGCTGTGCCAATACAAGCAGCTGTTGGAAATAAAATAATAGCTAGAGAAACTATAAGTGCTCTTAGAAAAGACGTACTTGCTAAATGTTACGGTGGAGATATATCTCGTAAGAAGAAACTTCTTGAAAAACAAAAAGAAGGTAAAAAACGTATGAGACAAATCGGAAACGTAGAAGTACCACAAAAAGCATTTATGGCAGTTTTAAAATTAGACGACTAGATAAAAATAAAAAGCTCTATAAAAATATCTTTTATAGAGCTTTTTTAATACATATATCTGTTTAGATGTATTTAAAGCATATATGAGTTGAAAAGGAATAAAAAATAATATAAAATAAACTTATGCAAAATGAACTATTTAAGATTATTTTAGAAGTTAACTATCTAATAATTTAACATAAATACTAATTATATAAGGTTGATATTTAGGAGGGATGAGTTATTTTTATTATAATAGCAGCTATAGCAATATTAGTGATTTTAGGTATTATTATAAGTAATAGAAAAAAATCAGAAAAGCAACAAATGGTTGAAACAATACCAATAAGAATAAGTATAAACGGAATAAAGGGGAAATCTACAATAACTAGACTAGTAACCAATATATTAATAGAATCAGGATATAAAGTTGTAGGAAAAACAACAGGTACATCTTCTAAGATGATTTATTGGTTCCAAGATAATCAAAGTAATTTAGATTCAAAATTACAAACTACAAATAGCAACGATGAATTATCAGTATTAAAAAATGCAGTAGACATAGAAGCTGAAGCTATAGTTTATGAAAATGTAGATGCAGACTATAAATCTAAAAAAGCACCTAAATTTAAATTATTAAATGAAAATATAGCAGTTATAGCTAATATATCAGAAGATTATTTAGAAGAAGATGATAAAATCGTTCAATCATTTGCAGAAATTATCCCTTATGATGGATATTTAATAACAATTAATAGTAATTATACTGATTATTTTAAGCAAGTTGCAAGAGAAAGAGATACTAAAGTAATAACTGCAAATAATTCAAAAATTACATATGCGTATTTAGATTTATTTGATTATGATGTATCTGTGGAAAATGCAGCCTTAGCTCTTGCTGTAGGACAAGCTTTAGGAATAGATGAAAAAACATGCCTGAGAGGCATGGTAAATATAGAAGGGTAAACTTATTTTAAGTTTACCTTTTTTATTTGTAAAAAAATAAGTTGTTTTATACAAAGTAATTATAATCTATAATAGCAATAGGATGTATACTTATAATTTGATGGTGAAAACTATATATTAAATACAGAAAATAAAAGTAGAGAGGGTGATTTTTTGCTTGGATTATACATACACATACCATTTTGTGTGCAAAAATGTAAATACTGTGACTTTAATTCATACAAAATGGTGGAAAATAAAAAAAATAGATTTTTATCTGATTTAAAAAAGGAAATGGCTTTATATAAAAATAAAGATATAAAAATTAATAGTATCTTTTTTGGTGGGGGTACTCCTAGTATTTTAAATAATAAAGATATGCAATTTATAATGGATGAAATAAAACAGAACTTTTGTATAGATGAAAATGCAGAGATTTCTATGGAATGCAATCCAGGGACTTTAAATGAAGATAAGTTAAAATTTATGAAAGATATTGGTATAAACAGACTTAGTATAGGCCTTCAAGCAGTGCAAGAAAATTTACTAGGTTATATAGGAAGGATACACAATTACACACAATTTGAAAAAAACTATTTAGAAGCTAGAAAAGCAGGCTTTGAAAATATAAATATTGATTTAATGTACAATCTTCCACATCAAACTTTTGAAGATTGGAAAGAAACTCTACACAAAATAGTAGACTTAAATCCAGAACATATATCAGCGTATTCATTAATTTTAGAAGAAGGAACAAAACTATACGATATGTATATGGATAAAGAGTTTGATCTTGGTGATGAAGATGAAGATATAAAAATGTATGAATATGCTATAGATTATTTAAAATCACATGGTTATAATCAATATGAAATATCGAATTATGCTAAGATGGGATATGAATGCAAGCATAACATATTATATTGGAAATGTAAAAATTACATAGGACTAGGACCAGGAGCATCTGGATATATTAATAATGTTAGATACAACAATGTAAAAAGCTTAGAGGATTATCACAATAAATTATGTAAAAATGAAAAGCCTATAGATTTCTATGAAGAACTAGAAGATAAAGACAAAATAGAAGAAAAGATTATTATGGGACTTAGAATGAATGAAGGTATAATTTTTAAAGACTTTGAGGAATTTGAAATAGACTTTAAAGAAAAATATAAAGAACAATTGGACAAACACTTAAAATTAGAATTAATAGAGATGACACAGGACGGATTTAAATTTACTCAAAAGGGAAGAGAAATATCAAATAATATTTTTTTAGATTATATAGATTAGATAAAAACTGTTGACAAATATAAAAATAAGTGGTATATAATATATATAATCTTTTTAGCACTCGAAAATAGTGAGTGCTAACAGCAAGGAGGAATAGAAAATGGAACTTAATGAAAGAAAAATGAAAATCCTCAAAGCGATAGTTAAAGATTATATTGAAACAGCTGAAGCTGTAGGATCTAGAACAATTTCGAAAAAGCATAATCTTGGAGTTAGCGCTGCAACTATAAGAAATGAAATGGCAGATTTGGAAGAATTGGGATATTTGGTTCAACCACATACATCAGCAGGAAGAGTGCCAACAGAAAAAGGTTATAAATTATATGTAGATTTGTTGATGGGAACTAATGAATTAAATGATAGCGACAAAGAAATAATTGAAAAGTGTGTTGAAAGTAATATGAATCACATACAAGATTTAATTCATGAAACTTCTAAGATGTTATCACAGCTTACTAATTACACAACTATCGGTACTACTAAAATAGTAAAGCCAAGTGTAATTAAACATATCCAATTAGTTAATATGGGAGAACACAGTATATTGTTAATAGTTGTAACAAATACTGGAGACATTAAAAAAACTGATATTCCTACTAAAAAGTATTTAGACCAAGCTAAGTTGAATATAATTTCTGATAATCTTACTAAAAAGCTTGCAGGAAAAAGTATAACAGATATTGATAATAATTTAATTGCTTTTATAAAATATGAAATAGGGGAATACTCTTCTATAGTAGATAAATTACTTAGTATATTAAATTCAAATGTATCAGACGATGATGTTTCAATAACATTAAATGGAGTTACAAATATACTTGATTATCCAGAATTTAATGATGTAATAAAAGCTAGAAGCTTTTTAGACATGCTTGAAACAAAAGAAACTGTAGCTCAGATTATACAATCAAAAGGAATATTAAAAGACAATACTAATATAATAATTGGTAGCGATAATGACTGTCAACAAGCTCAAGACTGTAGTGTTGTGACTGCTACATACAAAGTAGATAGCAATCAAATAGGGCGTATAAGTTTTATAGGTCCAACGAGAATGGATTATTCTAGAATATATTCTATAATAAATTATATGAATATATTGCTTAATAATAAATAGAAAAATAAAAGAATCGAGGGGTGTAATATCTTGGAAAATAAAGATGTACAATCTGAAGTTAAAAATGAAACAGATGCTTCAGTTGAAGAACAAGTAACTGAGGAAGTAAAGACAGAACAAACTGAAGATGATAATGTAACAGATATAAATTCTAAATTAGAAGAAAAGAAAGTTGATGATCAAATAAAAGACTTACAATCTAAAGTAGAAGCATCTGAAGATAAATATAAAAGACTTCAAGCAGAATACTCTAACTACATTAGAAGAACACAACAAGAAAAAGAAACAATTGGTGTGTTTGCTAATGAAAAAATAATAACTGAATTAATACCAGTTATAGATAATATGGAAAGAGCATTAGATGCTTGCCCAGATAAAGAAGAAGCTCTTTATAAAGGTGTTGACTTAGTTTACAAACAACTAAAAGATTCACTTGTTAAGTTTGGAGTTGAAGAAATAGAAGCAGAAAATGCTGATTTTGATCCAAATGTTCACATGGCAGTAATGCAAGAAAATATCGACGGAGTAGAACCAAACAAAGTCGTTATGGTATTACAAAAAGGATATAAGCTTGGTACAAAAGTAATAAGACCAACAATGGTTAAAGTATCTTGCTAATAAATCTATAAATAATGAATAGCTAATAAGATAAATAGCTAACAAATTAAATAAATTAATTAAAAATGAAAATTCCAGGAGGCGTATTAACATGGCAAAAGTAATAGGTATAGATTTAGGTACAACAAACTCTTGTGTAGCAGTTTTAGAAGGGGGAGAACCTCAAATAATCGCAAATAATGAAGGTATGAGAACTACACCATCAGTAGTAGCATTTACAAAAGATGGTGAAAGAATAGTTGGGGAACCTGCAAAAAGACAAGCAGTTACAAATGCAGAAAGAACTGTAACTTCAATAAAAACTCATATGGGTACAGATTATAAAGTAAATATAGATGGTAAAGGATATACTCCACAAGAAATATCAGCTATAATACTTCAAAAATTAAAATCAGATGCAGAAAGTTACTTAGGTCAAACAGTAACTGAAGCAGTTATAACTGTTCCAGCATACTTCACAGATGCTCAAAGACAAGCAACTAAAGATGCAGGTAGAATAGCAGGACTTGATGTTAAGAGAATAATAAACGAACCAACTGCTGCTGCACTTGCTTACGGTATGGATAAATTAGATGAAGAAAAGAAAATATTAGTATTCGACCTAGGTGGAGGTACTTTCGACGTATCAATACTTGAAATAGGTGACGGTACTTTCGAAGTTTTAGCTACTGCTGGTAACAACAGATTAGGTGGAGACGACTTCGATAAAGTTATAATAGATTACTTAGCTGACGAATTCAAAAAAGCTGAAGGTGTTGATTTAAGATCAGACAAAATGGCATTACAAAGATTAAAAGAAGCTGCTGAAAAAGCTAAAAAAGAATTATCTTCAACAATGTCAACTAACATAAATCTACCATTCATAACTGCAACTGCAGAAGGACCAAAACATATGAATATAGATTTATCAAGAGCTAAATTCAACGAATTAACTGCTGATTTAGTAGAAAAAACTATGGGACCAACTAAGAGTGCTTTAGCTGATGCTGGACTTTCAGTTTCAGAAATAGACGACGTATTATTAGTAGGTGGTTCAACAAGAATACCTGCAGTTCAAGAAGCTGTTAAAAACTTCATAGGAAAAGAACCTCACAAAGGTATAAACCCAGATGAATGTGTTGCTGCTGGTGCTGCTATACAAGCTGGTGTTTTAACTGGTGAAGTTAACGACTTATTATTATTAGATGTTACTCCATTATCATTAGGTATAGAAACTATGGGTAACGTAATGACTAAAATAATAGAAAGAAATACTACTATACCAACTAAAAAATCTCAAGTATTCTCAACTGCTGCAGATAACCAAACTGCTGTTGATATACACGTATTACAAGGTGAAAGATCAATGGCTTACGATAATACTACATTAGGTAGATTCCAATTATCTGAAATACCACCAGCTCCAAGAGGAATACCTCAAATAGAAGTTACTTTCGATATAGATGCTAATGGTATAGTTCACGTTACTGCTAAAGATTTAGGAACTGGAAAAGAACAAAAAGTTACTATAACTTCAGGAACTAACTTATCAGAAGAAGAAATAGAAAGAAAAGTTAAAGAAGCAGAAATGAATGCTGAAGCAGATAAACAAAAGAAAGAAAAAATAGAAGCATTAAACCAAGCTGAATCAACTATTTATCAAACTGAAAAAACTTTAAAAGAATTAGGAGATAAAGTAAGTGCAGAAGATAAATCAGCTATAGAAAGTGCTTTAGAAAACTTAAAAGCAGTTAAAGATAAAGAAAGCGCAACAGCTGAAGAATTAAAAACTGCAATGGATGAAGTAATGAACAAATTCCATAAAATATCTGAACAAATGTATCAACAAGCTCAAGCAGCACAAGGTGCAGAAGCTCAAGATGCAGGTTATGACCAAGGTGCAAACACAGGAAATAACGATGACAACGTAGTAGATGCAGATTTTACAGAAGTTGATGATAAATAGGTTACAAAAACAGAGTATTTGTGTATAATAAAAAGTAGTGTACTTTTTAAAAGTGCTTAAAGAAGATTAGTCTGTTAAAATAAATTTATAATAGCTTGTAGTTTAACATTCTACAAGCTATTATTTTGTAAGATGTAAAGGTGGTGAAATCCTTGAGTGAAAAAAGAGATTACTATGAGGTGCTTGGTGTAGGCAAAGATGCAGACGCTAAAGAGATTAAAAAAGCTTATAGAAAATTAGCCATGAAATACCATCCAGATAAAAATCCTGGAGATAAAGCGGCTGAAGAAAAATTTAAAGAAATAAATGAAGCTTATGAAGTATTATCTGATGAAGAAAAAAGAAGTACTTACGATAGATTTGGACACGATGGATTAAACGGTCAAGGTGGCTTTGGCGGAGGTCAAGGATTCGGAGGCTTTGGCGGAGGTGGCTTCGGTGGATTCGAAGATATATTCGGAGATATCTTTGGTTCTGGATTTGGTGGATTCGGCGGTGGCGCAAGTTCATCAAGAAGAAGAGCTCCAAGACGTGGTGCTGATATAAAACAAGCAGTTACAATTAAATTTGAAGAAGCTGCATTCGGTAAAAAAATAAAAGTTAAAATAAATAGAAGTGAAGAATGTGACGAATGTCATGGTAGTGGAGCTAGACCAGGAACATCTAAGAAAACTTGTCCAACTTGTCAGGGTTCAGGGACAGTTCAAAGTGTTCAAAGAACTCCATTTGGTAATATAGCTAGCCAAAGAACATGTTCTACATGTAATGGTGAAGGAGAAATAAATGAATCACCATGTAATAAATGTCATGGAAAAGGTAGCGTAAGAAAAACTAAGACTATAGAAGTTGATATACCAGCAGGTATAGATGATGGTCAAATGATAAAACTTTCTGGTCAAGGTGAAGTAGGAGAAAAAGGTGGTCCTAGAGGAGACTTATATATCATAGTTAACGTACAAAAACATGAGATATTTACAAGAGAAGGATACGATGTTTATATAGAAATGCCAATAAGATTTACTCAAGCTGCATTAGGAGATAAACTAGAAGTACCTACACTAGACGGAAAAGTTTCATATAATTTACCTGAAGGAACTCAAACAGGAACAGTATTCAGACTTAGAGAAAAAGGTATACCAAAATTAAGAAGTAATTCTAGAGGTGATCAATACGTTAAAGTTATAATAGATACACCTAAAAAATTAAATGAAGAACAAAAAGAATTATTGAGAAGATTTGATGAATCTTGTGGCAATAAAGTCCATGAAAAACAGAGGAATTGGAAGAACAAGATAGACGCTTTTTTCAAAAATTTAAAAAAATAAATTTATTAAAAAAGTATTTTAGATAGTGGGAGTGCTATTTAAAATACTTTTTTTTGCTAAAAATTTAAAATCAAAAATTATTTGTTATACTACAACCTATATACTATATATTAAAAATATAATAAGTTTTAATATGAATTATAAAATTACAATATTTAGGACAAAATATATAAATACAGAAAAAACTGTTAATTCTATTGGTTCAAAACTAAAAAAATTGCAGAATTTTGGCGATAGATGTAATTTAGTAATTAATCAATAGATTAAATATGATATAATAATTAAATGAAATTTTTAAAATTGAAAATTATAAATATAAAATTATAAATTTAAATAATAAAACCTAGAAAGGAAGATAATTATAATTATGAATTGGACAGAAGTTAGTATAAAGACTACGACAGAAGCTGTAGAAGCTATAAGTAACATATTAATGGAAGAAAGATGCGGAGGGGTTATGATAGAAGATCCTAAAGACTTTTTATTCCAAAAGAAAAATGAACTTGATTGGGATTATGTTGAAGAAGAAGTATTCAATAAAAGCGGCCAAGACGGTGTACTTATAAAAACTTACATACCAGAAGAAAGAAATGTATTAGAATTAATCGAAACTGTAAAGGCTAGAATAGCTTTATTACCATCATTCGGACTAGATATAGGAGAAGGTTCTGTATCTTTAAGCAACGTTAATGAATCTGATTGGGCAAATGAATGGAAAAAATACTACAAACCAACAAAAGTAGGTAAAAAAATAGTAGTAAAACCTAGCTGGGAAGATTATGAAAAACAAGAAGGCGATTTAGTAATAGAATTAGATCCAGGGATGGCATTCGGAACAGGAACTCATGAGACTACTTCTATGTGTATAAGAGAGTTAGAAAACTATGTAGATGAAACAAAAACTGTATTTGATATAGGTTGTGGTAGTGGTATACTTGCAATTGCAGCAGCACAGTTAGGAGCAAAAGAAGTAGTAGCAGGTGACTTAGATGAAGTAGCAGTAAAAGTATCAAAAGAAAACTGTGAAATAAATCATGTATCAGACAAAGTAGTAGTTAAACACGGTTCGCTATTCGAAGTTGTTGATTCTAAAGCTGATGTAATAGTTGCAAACATAATAGCAGATATAATAAAAATACTTGCTAAAGATGTAAGCAAATTCTTAAAAGATGATGGTGTATTCATATCTTCTGGTATAATACTTGCTAAAATAGATGAAGTTTGTCAAGCTTTAGAAGAAAACGGATTTGAAATAGTTAAAGTTGAGAGATTAGGAGAATGGTCAGCTATAGTTTCTAAACTTAAGTAGGTGAAATAATGGATAGATTTTTTGTAGATAAAAGCAATATTAATTTAGAAAACAACACATGTGTAATAGTAGGAGAAGATGTAAAACATATATCTAAAGTTTTAAGATGTAAAATTGGTGAAAAATTAGAAATATGCGATAAAGATAACTCTGAATACATTTGTGAAATAACTGAAATAAACAAAGATCAAGTAGATTTAGATATAATAGAAAAAAGAGAAATAAAAAGAGAATCAGATTTAAAAGTAAAACTATACCAAGGTCTGCCTAAAAGTACTAAAATGGAGTTAATACTTCAAAAGCTTACGGAAGTTGGGGTTGACGAAATTATTTTAGTATCTACAAAGAGAAGTGTAGTCAAAGTCGACGACAAAAAAGAAGGCAAAAAGATAGAGCGTTGGGAAAGAATAATGTATGAAGCTGCTAAACAAAGTAAAAGAGGTAAGATACCAAAGTTAAGAGGTATATTATCATTTAAAGAAGCTTTAGAAGACATGAAAAACAACGATATGAATATATGCCCTTATGAAAATGAAAGAACTGTATCTATAAAAAGTGCAATCAAAGATGCGGATATAAATACAATCGGTATTTTTGTAGGACCTGAAGGCGGATTTGAAGAAGAAGAAATAGAAAATATTCAAGATATAGATTCTAAAGTTGTATCATTAGGACCGAGAATATTGAGAACGGAAACGGCATCAGTAGTCGCTTCTTCAATAGTTTTATATGAACTGAGTGACTTAGGAGGAAATATTTAATGAAAAAAGTGGCGTTTTATACTTTAGGGTGTAAAGTAAACCAATACGAAACAGAAGCAATGCTTGAGTTATTCGAAAAAGAAGGATACGAAAAAGCAGAGACAGAAGATTATGCAGATGTTTATGTTATAAATACTTGTACTGTAACTCATATGAGTGATAGAAAATCAAGACAATATATAAGAAGAATGAAAAAGAAAAATCCAGATGCAATAATAGCAGTAGTTGGATGTTATTCACAAGTATCACCAGAAGAAATACTTTCAATAGACGAAGTAAATCTTGTTATGGGTACAAATGATAGAAAGAAAATAGTAGAAGAAGTTAAGAAAATAGATGCAAGCAGAAAAGTTAGCACAGTTGACGATATAATGAAAGTTAAAGCTTTTGAAGAAATCGAGATAAACAAAACTAATGGAAAAACTAGAGCTTTCTTAAAAATACAAGATGGATGCGATAGATACTGCTCATACTGCATAATACCATATGCAAGAGGTAGAGTTAGAAGTAGAGATTTAGAAAGTATAGTTAAAGAAGTAGAAAATCTTGCAGCTAATGGATATAAAGAAGTAGTTTTAACAGGAATACATGTTGCATCTTATGGAAAAGACATAAAAGATACTGATATAAAACTTCTAGATGTAATAAAACAAATAAATGATATAGACGGAATAGAGAGAATAAGACTTAGCTCTGTTGAACCTATATTATTTACAGATGAATTTGTAGAAGCAGTTTCAACTATGGATAAAGTTTGTCCACATTATCACCTATCACTTCAAAGTGGATGTGATGAAACTTTAAAAAGAATGAAACGTAGATATACAACAGAAGAATATAAAACTATAGTAGATAGACTTAGAGCAAATATACCAAATGTATCTATAACTACAGATGTTATAGTTGGATTCCCAGGAGAAACAAATGAAGAATTCGACAAAACATATGAGTTCTTAAAAGATATAGAGCTTACTCATATGCACATATTTAAATATTCTCCAAGAAAAGGAACACCAGCGGCTACTATGGAAAATCAAGTAGACCCAAGTACAAAACACGATAGAAGTGAAAAGTTACTTAAATTAAATGAAGAAAACTTTGAGAAATTTGGTCAAAAAATGTTAAACAAAGAATTTAATGTATTATTTGAACAAAAAGTTGGAGATAATAAATATGAAGGTTTAACAGAAAATTATGTTAAAGTTATAGTAGAAAGTGATAAAGACTTATCAGAACAAATTTTAAAAGTAAAAATAACAGACGTAAAAAATGAATTCTTAGAAGGAATTTTAGTATAGTATGTAGAAATACATATAATTAGACAGGAGGTGTATAGGGGATGGACTGTTTATTTTGTAAAATAATAGCTGGAGAAATACCAGGAGATATAGTATATGAAGATGACAAGGTTTTAGCATTTAATGATATAAACCCTGTTGCACCATATCACATTTTAGTAGTACCTAAAAAACACTATGACAGCATGATAGATATTAATGAAGAAGATATGGATATAATTGCACATATTCATAAAGTAATTAATATAATAGCAAAAGAAAAAGGATTTGCAGAAAAAGGATTTAGAATAATAAATAACTGCGGTTCTGATGGTGGTCAAGAGGTAAAACACATTCATTTCCACGTATTAGCAGGAAAGAAACTTCCAATGTATGAAAAAGATGCCAAATAATTGAATATTTTTGGTGAAAAAAGTAAAAATGTTCTTGTATATTAATAATTTCATTTTATATTTAATTAAAATACTTGATAAATATAAAAATATAGTTTATAATATACAAGTATGAAATCGGAGAGGTTTTGTAAGGACTTATACGATTTTATACATAATTCGCGAAATCGGAGGGAGGGAAAAAGAATGTCAGAAGTAAGAGTAAGAGAAAATGAATCATTAGATAGTGCTTTAAGAAGATTTAAACGTCAATGCGCTATGTCTGGCATAATGTCAGAAGTAAGAAAAAGAGAACACTATGATAAACCAAGTGTTAAACGTAAGAAAAAAGCTGAAGCAGCTAGAAGAAAAAATGCTAAAAGATAGTAATATCTAAAAGTAGTAATATGAAATAAAGAGGTGAAGGGAATGTCCCTTAAACAAAAGTTACAAGAAGATCTAAAGTCTTCTATGAAAAACAAAGATAATACTAAAAAATCAGTAGTAACTTTAATTAGGGCTTCAATTAAGCAATATGAAGTCGATAATAGGGTTGAGCTAGACGATTCTCAAATTATAGATCTTATAGCTAAACTACTAAAACAAACAAGAGATTCTCTAGACGAGTTTAAAAAAGCCGGAAGAGAAGATTTAATGACTCAAGCAGAAGCTGAAATAGAAGTTTTAAAAGAGTACCTACCTCAACAATTAAGCGAAGAAGAACTAAACGAAATCGTAATTGCTACTATATCAGAAGTTGGAGCTACTTCGATGAAAGATATGAAGCATATTATGTCGTCAATAATGCCTAAAGTAAAAGGGCGTGCTGATGGAAAGCTAATAAATGAATTAGTTAGAAAAAACTTACAATAGATTAAAGGGTCTAGAATAATATTCTAGACCTTTTTACGTTTTAAATAACACAAATAGACAAATTTCATCAAAACTCATATCATAAAATTTATACTGTAATATATTGAAGTCCTTGTACATAATTATTATAAAAGAATTTTAGAAACCACAAAATTCATTTTAATAATTATTAGGAGGGAAAATTTTTGATTATATCAGTCAAAGAGATAAAAAAATTTATTATCTGTGTTGCAATTTCACTATTAACAGGTATATTAAGTAGTACTATAGCTGTTTTATTATCCCAGACATCTTTTGAGATGCAATACCTACAACTAATAAAGCCAGATTTTGCTCCACCATCAACGGTTTATCCTATTATATGGCCTATATTATATATTTTGATGGGGATATCAGCGTACATAATTAAAAGTTCAAAGAAAAGTACTCAAAAAATAAATGATGCTATGTTTTTATATTATGTTCAATTAGTTTTAAATTTTTTATGGAGTATATTATTCTTTGGATTAAATTTAAGATTTGTTGCATTTGTAGATAGTATACTTTTAGGACTTGTACTTATAGCAATGATTTATAAATTTTATAAAATTGATCAAAGAGCTAGTTTAATAAATATACCTTATTTACTTTGGATATTTTTCGTAATATTTTTAAGCTACTTTATATGGATATTAAATAAATAATTATTACTACCTATAGGGTAGTAATTTTTTTGCTTAAATCTTAAAACTTAGTTTGCATCATATATATAATATATAACATTTATAAGCTTTTAGATTCATAAAATATATGAAGAAAATTTATTTAAGGAGGAAGTTTATGGAGATATCATCAGATTTACAAGTTATGAAACCAATTATTACTATAGTTAGTAATACGTTTTTGAGTATAGAAAATTACGTCAATATAGTTGAATTCGATAATAATTTAATAAGAATAAAAACAAAAGAAAAAATAGTTAAAATAACTGGAGATAAACTTGTTTTAAAGTATATAAACGAAGGGGAAATAGGCATAAAAGGGATAATTTATTCTCTAGAATATGTTGATTAAGGGGGAAATAAAATTGATTAATTATATTAAAGGATATTATGTATTAATTGTGGAAGGGATAGATACAGAGAAATATTTAAACTTTGTTTGTAAAAATAGAGTTCCTATTTATAATGTAAAAAGAATTGATAAAACAAAAGTAGAATTTAATGTATCTAGAAGCGATTTAAAAAAAATAAAAAATATGTATAGAGGCAATAAATTTCAGGTAAAAATAAAACAAAGAACTGGGATTCCATTTTTGGCAAAAAGGATATATAAATATAAAACAATGGTTTTTTCAGCTGTTGTATCTCTTTTGTTATTGCTTTCAACAACTCAGTTTGTGACAGACATATACATAGATTGTCCTGAAGGTATAGATAAAAAAGTATTACAAGAAAAATTAGAGGAATGTGGTTTAAAACCTGGAGTATTCAAAAAAACAATAGATAGAAAAATTATTAGAGATCACATAATGCAAGAGATAGATGAAGTAGCGTACTTATCTATAAATGTAAAAGGTACAAATGTATTTGTAACAGTAACTAAAAAAGACGATGAAAGCACTAAAGTAGAGAAATCTAATTATTGTAATATTATTGCATCTAAAAATGGTATAATAGAAAAGGTAATTGCAAGAAGTGGAGAAGCCGTTGTTCAAGTAGGAGATATAGTTAAAAAAGGAGATTTATTAATCCAAGGTGCAAACACCACATCTATGCCAGAAGTCTGGGCTACTACTTTTTATGAGAGTGTTCAGAAAAAACCGTACATAAAGACAGTAAATAAAAAGACAGGAAAGAGCAAAAATATATATACGATAACTTTTTATGATAAAGAATTTAAAATAAAAAGAAATATAAAATATAAAGATTATATAATTGAAAATAAAACTAAAGATATTAAGCTTGGAAATTATACTTTTCCAATTAAAATAGTAGTGAGTACTTTCTATGAAGTGCAAAAAAAACAAGTTGAAGTAGATTCAAATGAATTAAAGGAAGAATTAAAACAAAAGGCATTAAAAGATTTATACTATATGATGCCTGCATCTGCTAAAATGGGAGATGTAAATTATCAACATAAAGTTAGCAAAAATATGTTAGAATATATTGTAACAGTACAAGCAAGTGAAGATATATCCAAAGTATATTCTCTTAGTAAGCAAGAAATAAATCAAATTTTAGAAGAAAATAGCAAGAGTGAAGATGGAGAGCCAGTTCCATCTAACCCGACAAAGAGACCTATAAACGATATAAAAAATGAATATGAACAAGATAAAACCAAGCAAGAAGATGAAACGAAGAATAATCAATAAAATATATAAACACAAAAAGGGTAAAAATTTTAAGGAGGCACAACTTAATTGATAACACAAAAAAAATTTTTAATAGCAGAACAAGAATTTGAAAGAGAATTATTTGGAAACTTCGATGAAAATATTAAATTAATAGAAGATACACTAAGTATTGATGTTATTTTAAGAGAAGGCAATATTGTTTTAATGGGTGAAGAAAAAAATGTAGACTTAGCATATAAACTTATGACTGAGTTACAAGATACAGTTATAAAAGGGAAATCATTAGATAGACAGTCGGTTACTTATAGTTTATCATTATTGCTTGAAGGTAGCGAAATGATGATAAAAGAATTAGATGATGTCATAGTAGTTACTAAAAAAGGAAAAGCAGTACAACCTAAGACGCTAGGTCAAAAGAAATATATTGAACTAATAAATCAAAATGATATAACTTTTGGAATAGGACCAGCTGGTACAGGTAAAACTTATCTAGCTGTTGCAATGGCTGTTAGCGCATTTAAAAAGGATGAAGTAAATAGAATCGTACTTACTAGACCGGCAGTTGAAGCAGGAGAAAGTTTAGGATTTTTACCAGGAGATTTAAAAGATAAGGTAGACCCTTATTTAAGACCATTATATGATGCATTATTTGATATGCTTGGTGGTGAAAGAGTTAACAAATTCTTAGAGAGAGGAACTATAGAAGTTGCTCCACTTGCTTTTATGAGAGGGAGAACTTTAGACAATGCCTTTATAATATTAGATGAGGCTCAAAATACAACTCCAGAACAAATGAAGATGTTTTTAACAAGACTTGGATTTGGCTCTAAAGCTGTAGTAACTGGTGATATAACTCAAACTGACTTACCAGATAAAAAAAGAAGTGGATTAGTTCAAGCTACAACTATACTTGAAAATATAAAAGGTATTGGTAAAATAGAACTTACTGAAAAAGATGTTGTAAGACATGAGTTAGTTCAAAGAATAATAAAAGCATATGATAAATATGAAAAAAAAGAAGAGTACAAAAAAAGTAAAAGAGAAAAAGAAAAAACTATGAAAAATTCTAAAAGATAAGAATTTAAAAATCAATTATAAAGATAATAACAAATATAGGGTTAAATAATATACCTATATAAAATAAATAGAAAGATAAATTTAAAATAGTAGGTGAATGTATGGAATTAATAATAGACGATAGACAAGATAAATTAGAAGTTAGTGAAGAACTAATAGAAAAAATAAAAGATATTATACTAGAATGTTTAGATTATGAAGATTATGATGATAATTATGAAGTAAGCTTATCTTTTGTAGACAATAAAGAAATACATCAATTAAATAAAGAATATAGAGGAATAGATAGAGCAACAGACGTATTATCATTCCCTCTTTTAGTAGAAGATGAATTTGGTATAGATTTTGGAGAAGAATCTCTAGGAGATATAGTAATATCTTTAGAAAGAGCATTTGAGCAAAGCCAAGAGTACAACCACAGTTTTGAAAGGGAAGTTTGCTTCTTAGTTTGCCACAGTATGTTCCACTTATTAGGATATGATCACGACACTGAAGAAAATACAAAAGAAATGAGACAAAAAGAAGAGTATATTTTAAATAAGTTAGGAATAACAAGGGAGTAGGTTTTTATGAAAAGAAACAAACCACGCCAAAATATTATAAAGGCATTTAATGCAGCAATTGAAGGTGTTATATACACTTTTAAACATGAAAGAAATATGAAGATTCACTATGTTATAGCTGTAGTAGTACTTCTAATAAGTTTATTTTTAAATTTAAGTAGAGTAGAGATGATGATATTATTGTTATCTATAAGTTTAGTAATTGTATCAGAAATGTTTAATACAGCTGTAGAAAATGCAGTAGATTTAATTACAAATGAGATTCATCCATTGGCAAAAATCGCAAAGGACGTAGCAGCAGGTGGAGTTTTAATTGCATCATTAAATGCGGTGGCCGTGGGATATTTGATTTTTTACAATAAATTTATGCATTTATCTCAATCAGTAATAGTTTCAATTAGAAAATCAGACCCGCATGTAACTTTAATATGTATAGTATTAGTTTTAATTTCCGTAGTCGTAGTTAAAGCGCTTACAGCTACGGGAACACCACTTCAAGGTGGGATGCCAAGCGGCCATGCGGCACTTGCATTTGCACTTGCTACATCTATAACTATGATTATAGAAAATCCAATAGTAGCAGCTTTAGGTTATATAATGGCAGTGCTAGTGGCACAAAGCCGAATAGAAGGAAAAATACATACATTTTGGGAGACTGTGGCAGGAGCCCTGCTTGGAATATTAGTAGCCATGCTCGTCTTCCAAATAAAAATATTTAATTTTTATTAAAAAAATTTAATTAAAGCAAATAGATAATAGTTAAACTATATCTTTGTGTTATAATATAGTATTATGGTAAGAATATGAATAAGATTAGTTTCTAAAATTATATTTAGGAGGACCATATGGACAATAAAGAATTATTAAAATTAGCTGAAGAAGCTAGATATAATGCATATGTTCCTTATTCTAAATTTAGAGTTGGGGCAGCACTACTTACATCAAATGGCAAAGTTTATACAGGGTGTAATGTGGAAAGTGCTAGTTTTGGTGCTACAAATTGTGCGGAAAGAACAGCAATATTTAAAGCTATTTCAGAGGGTGAAAGAAAATTTATAAAGATAGCAATTGCATCGGATAACTCTGAAAAAAATCAACCAACATGGCCATGTGGCATATGCAGACAAGTAATAGTCGAATTTGCAGAAGACATGCAGATAATAACTGGAAGTTCAAATGGAAATATAATAGAAATGAATATAAAAGATTTATTACCATATCATTTTGCTAAGGGTGACTTTTAAGCAACGACAAAATAAACAAAATTAGTAAAAGACAAGAAGTTAGGAGAAAATGTAAATGTTCAAATCAGGATTTGTTAGTATAGTAGGTAGACCAAATGTAGGGAAATCAACATTAATGAATAATGTAGTAGGAGAAAAAATTGCTATAATGAGTGACAAGCCTCAAACTACAAGAAACACAATTCAAGCTGTGTACACTGATGAAGATTGCCAAATTGTATTTTTGGATACACCAGGTATACACAAACCAAAAAATAAACTAGGCGAATTTATGGTGAAATCAGCAACAGATGCGTTCAAAAATGTTGATTTAGTATTATTCGTAGTAGATGATTCTAAAAAAATCGGACCTGGAGATAGAAAAATAATAGAAGATTTAAAAGGAATAAAAACTCCAGTAATATTAGTTTTAAACAAAATAGATAAATTAGAAGAAGCTGAGTTATTTGAATTAATGCATTTATATTCAAAAGAAGAAGTATTCAAAGAAATAGTTCCAATATCAGCTCTTAAAGGAAGAAATGTAAATGAACTATTAAAAGTTATAGGAAAATACCTTGAAGAAGGTCCAAAATACTTCCCAGATTATATGATAACAGACCAACCAGAGAGAGTACTTGTTTCAGAATTAATAAGAGAAAAAGTATTACACTACTTAAATGATGAAGTGCCTCATGGAGTTGCTGTAGAAGTTGAGAGAATGAAATCAAGACATGATAAAGATATAGTAGATATATCTGCTGTTATTTACTGTGAAAGAGATTCTCACAAAGGTATAATAATAGGGAAAAACGGTAGAAAATTAAAAGGTATAGGAAAATCAGCAAGAGAAGACATGGAGCTTTTATTAGGTTCAAAAATAAATCTCCAATTATGGGTAAAAGTAAAAGAGAACTGGAGAAATCTACAAAATTACATTAGTGATTTTGGATATAATGATAAATAAAGGTGGATTATATGGATAGGAAAAATGATGATTCTAGACTGTTGTTAGAACAGGTGAATGATTTATTAGAAAACAATAAAGTATTGGAACTAAGGGAACTATTAGAAGAATATCACACGATGGATATACTAGATGTAATGGAAAACTTAGATGAAGAAATGAAAGTAAAGCTTTTTGAGGTTTTGCCAATTGATGTATCAGCATCAATACTAGAAGAAAGCGGATCAGACTTTTTTAGAACAATGCTTTCGTTAATAGACGTGCAACATGGAAGAAATATATTAGAACAAATGTCTCTTGATGATTTAACAGATATATTAAGTGAATTAGAAGATGATGAAAGACAGAGAATAATAAATCTATTAAATAAAGAAGATGCAGAAGACGTAAAAAAACTTCTTGGATATGAAGAAGAGTCAACTGGTGGTATAATGACTACTGGTTATATTGAAGTCAACGAAAATATGACAGCAAAAGAAGCTATCGAGCATATGAGAAAAAATGCAGAAGATGCTGAAACTATTTACTACATATATGTTGTTGACAATGATGAAAAATTAGTAGGGGTATTATCTCTTAGAGAACTTATAACAGCTAGAGATTCTATTGTTGTTGGGGATTTAATGAGTGAAAATATAATCTCAGTATATGATGATGACGATAGAGAACTAGCAGTAAAATTAGTATCTAAGTATGATTTAATAGCTATACCTGTTGTTGATAGAGAAAATGTTCTAAAAGGTATAATAACTGTCGATGATATAATAGACGTTATGGAAGAAGAAGCAACAGAGGATTTATATAAATTAGCTGGTTCTTCTGAACATGAAAGAGATGTAGCCGAAAAACCAAATTCAACTATGTTAGAGCAAATAGCATCATCAGTAAGAGCTAGAATTCCTTGGTTAATATTGATATTAATAGGCGGATTATTCACAGCTATCATATTAACTAAAACTACTTTCGTAGAAGGGTTAACTTATGTTAAATTCTTATGCTTTGTACCTGTAATATTAGGTATGGGTGGAAGTGTTGGAATGCAAGCTTCATCACTTACAATAATGACTTTATCCAATAATGAGGAAAATATAGATTTTAAAACAGTATTAAAAGAAGGTGCTGTTGGATTAATAACAGGATTAGTATGCTCTATTATAATTGGAATAATGGCGTATGTAATCTTAGATAATTTAAACATGGCTGTAGTAATAGCTATTTGTGTATTAATAAATATGGTTGTAGGATCTATGATAGGTAGTTTTACACCACTTATGTTAAAACATTTATCAGGAGATATATCTATAATATCTTCACCACTTATATCTGTTTTATTAGATATGATAGGTGTAGTATTATTTTTCATAATTACTACAATATTTTTGTCAAAAATTGTTTCGTAGATAAATGAATTTTTTAACCTCTTCTTACAAAAACTATGAATAAAATGTAAGAAGGGGGTTTTTTAGATGTATAAATTACTTTGGGAAGTTTTTAAAAAAACTGGAAGTATAGAAGCATATCTATACTTATATGATTATCGAATTTTAAATAAACAAAAATTCGAGAAAAGGGAGACGTTGAATAATAATGGTGATTGTAAACACCCAAGGAATAGTCCTTAGGGCAGTTAAATACAAAGAAAATGATTTAATACTAACTATATTTTCACGAAAACTCGGCAAGATATCTGCAATTGCAAAAGGCGCGAGAAGAACTAAAAGTGCACTCCTATCATCTTGTCAAGTTTTTGCATATTCAAACTTTACACTAAAAAAGCAAGGAAATATGTATAGAGTTAGTCAAACTGAAATTATAAAGAGTTTTTATGAAATATCTTATAACTTAGATGCTTTTTCATATGCTACGTATATTATTCAGCTTATTGACTATAATGTAGAAGATGAGATAACAAATAATAGATTATTTATTTTACTAGCGCAGACTTTATATCTATTTTCTAAAGAAGAGATAGATATGGTATATATAAAAGATGTATTCGAATTAAAGTTTTTAGATTACATAGGATTCAAACCTGTAGTTAATAGATGTAGTAATTGCGGTAATAAAAATTTAAATAATAGTGTATTTAATATATATGAAGGAGGCGTTATTTGCGAAAATTGTAGAGAACTTTTTGAGTACAATATGAAAATTGATTTAACAACTATTAGACTAATGGAATATATATTAAATAATGACATTTTGACATGCAATAAGGCGAGAGTATCAAAATATATAGTAAAGGAATTGGATATACTATTGAAAAGGTATTTAAATCAATATATTGACAACAGAGGGTTTAAGTCATTAAACTTAATAGAAAGCATAGAAAATAAAAAGGGAGCTGAATAATATGAGTCAAGTAACAATAGAAGCCATAGATAAAGTATTGGCGAGATTACCAAAGGCAACTTATAAACAAGCTAAAGAAGCATTACAAAAAACTGACGGAAATGTAGTTGAGGCGATTATATACTTAGAATCAAACTATAGTGATTTAAAAGGATCTCAAAAGAAAACTACTGAAATATTTGGGAAAAATACAGACGAATTAAAAGAACAAGTTTTAGACTTAATAAAGAAAAGTAATGTTGTTAGATTAATCATCGAAAGAAAAGGCGAAACAATGTTAAATATACCACTTACTGTAGGTGTGGTAGGTGTTATAATAGGACCGATGCTTACTTTAGTTGGGTTATCAGCTGCAGTACTTTCAAAATGCAAGATAAAAATAGCAAATGAAGAAGGAGATACAGTTATTGATTTAGGAGAATTTAGCGAAGAAAAATTCAATACTATAAAAGATATGGTATCTACTAAAGCAAAAGATGTAAAAACAGCTTTAGACAAAAATAAAGAATCAAACACTTATCCTAACAATGAATCAAAAAAAGAAGATGATGAAATAGTAATAAGTTTAGACAAAAAATCATACGACGTAAAAGACGACAAAAATAATCAATAATAATATAAAATAAACTGAAAATACATCGATATATTTAAAAATTTTTAGGTAGGATAAATTTTATCTCTACCTTAATTTTTTTGCATTTTAAATAAAGTTTTTTTTATAGTAAAAAAAATTACAATTTGGCTTATAATAGTAGATAGGGCAACAATATTGACAAATTAAAACACTTTTGTTATCCTAATCGTATTAACGAAGCACTTTAAAAGCCTTTCGTGTAAGCGAGAGGCTTTAATATTATTAAGTAAAATAAATAAATTTTCATAATATATTAGAAAATATTACAGGAGGTATTATTATGAATTTTCAAGAAATGATACTTGCTTTACAAAGCTATTGGGCTAAGCAAGGATGTATCATGATGCAACCTTACGATGTTGAAAAGGGTGCAGGAACTATGAATCCTAATACACTTTTACGTTCTTTAGGACCAGAGCCATGGAGCGTATGTTATGTTGAACCATCTAGAAGACCTGCAGACGGTAGATATGGTGAAAATCCAAATAGATTATATCAACATCATCAATTCCAAGTTATATTAAAACCATCACCAGATGATATACAAGATTTATATTTAAAAAGTTTAGAAGCTATAGGAATAAATCCATTAGAACACGATATAAGATTTGTTGAAGATAACTGGGAATCAACTACAGTTGGTGC
>CAMEPL010000016.1 GCA_945931665.1 uncultured Clostridium sp.
GTTTTTCATAATCTTCATATTTAAATATATAAATCATCAAAATAATCTCCTTAAATAAAAAAAGCTGTAAGTGAACATAATTCACTTACAGCCTCATAATTATATAACCTAAATATAAACATGAAATATACAACTTTAATTTATATAACTTATGATTAAGCTATGCAAATTAAAGTCTTATATCATATCTATAAATATAGTAAAAATAGGCATAAAAATACCGTGTTTAGAACACAGTTTTCCTATTCTTCAAATAAAGATGTAATATGCTCATTATAATACTGATTATTTTTAGAGTACACAAATAGACATGGTAATATCAATATTATTAATAATTGTTTCTACCACAAATAAACCTTGAGTTATCCAAGATTTTTTTCATATACTTTTTAAAATAATCCTTATTCAGTTAGTTTAGTTAAAAACTACCTCTTTGCGCATATTTACATCTCCTTTACATTTATATTTTTCATGTTTATATTTTAGTATAATTACATTATATATAAACTTTTATTTTTTTTCAATACTTTTATATTCATATTTATCCAAATTCAATTGAAACTTTATTACTTCAAATAACTTATATACACAAAAGAATAACTACTAACTTTAACCTAAATCTGAAATGAATATAAAAAATATATTTGTGGAATGTTTTACAATTTCTTTCAATACTATAGATTAGAAAAAACAAATTCTAATTTGCTGAAATAGGTGAAAAACGAAGAACCTATGAATAAAACTACAATAACCTACAAAAATTCAAATTTTAGATTTTTGTGAGTTTCATTGCAGAATTAAAGCAGACCTACCTTTCATTTATATATCCAATTTTGGTAAAGTTCGCACTTACTTGTGATACGGTTCGCCATTATTTATTCTATAAGCTCTATAAACTTGTTCTAATAAAATTAATCTCATTAATTGATGTGGGAATGTCATCTTAGAGAAAGATAATTTATAATCTGCTCTTGATAAAACTTCATCTGAAAGTCCTAATGAACCTCCTATTACAAAAGTTATATTACTTACACCCCTTACTCCTAGTTTATTTATAGTTTCTGCAAGTTCTTCTGATGATAGATTTTTCCCATCGATTGCAAGGGCGATTACATAGCTATTATCCTTAATTTTAGATAGTATTTTCTTACCTTCTTTTTCTTTTATCATTAACATTTCTTTATCACTAAGGTTTTCTGGAGCTTTTTCATCCTCTAGCTCTATTATTTCTAACTTGCAGTATTTAGATAGTCTTTTTTTGAATTCATCTATTCCTAATTTCAAATATTTTTCTTTAATTTTTCCGACGCATACTATATTTATTCTCATATAATTCACACTGCTTTATATAAGCAGCAATTCCTCCTTTATGTCTTATCGTTCCTTTTTAATTAAATGCTAAAACTTATTATTCCTCATTTAAATAATCCTATTTGATTATATTATATCAATTTGCATTTGTATATATTTTAAAATACAAGATTTATTGCAATAGTTAGAAATAAACAAAGATTCACATAGTTATCCACATATCCACAGTTGATAAGTAGAAAACAGTGGATAATTATTTATTTTGCTAACTATTTTTATAATTTTAACCTTATAACACCTAAATTTAGCATAAAAAACCCGCCTTATACATGGCGGGTGATTTTATAATAATTCAATTAATGCTTCAACATCTTCTCTTTTTGTTGCCCAACTTGTTGCAAATCTCACTACAGTATGTGAGTCATCATATTTTTCCCAGAAACTAAATCTAACGTGTTTTGCTATTTTCTCCATTTGGCTGTTTTCCAATATAATAAACTGTTGATTTGTCGGTGAATCTAAATAGAATTTATATCCTTTATCAGCTAATCCTTTTTTTAATAGTTCTGCCATGTCTATTGCATTTTTCGCTATATCAAAATAAAGATTGTCTGTAAATAACGCATCAAATTGAACACCTAATAATCTTCCTTTTGCAAGTAATGCACCATGTTGTTTTACCATTGTTGTAAAATGTTTAGGCATATTGTTTTTAGTAAATACTATTGCCTCACCACATAATGCACCTACTTTTGTTCCACCTATATAAAATACATCGCAATATTTTGCCACAGTTGGAAGATCTACATCTGTATCTTTTGCCATTACACCATAACCTAATCTTGCCCCATCTAAAAATAGTGGTAATTCAAATTGATTACATACTTCAGATATTTTTTCTAATTCATCTTTTGTATATAACGTTCCATATTCTGTTGGATGAGAAATATAAACCATACCTGGAAATACCATATGTTCATGATTCCCATCGTTATAGAACGTTTCTAAAAAATCCTTTAATTCAGATGCATCTATTTTTCCATTATGTTCTGGAACAGTTAAAACTTTATGTCCTGTATATTCTATAGCACCAGCTTCGTGTGTACTAACATGTCCTGTCTGTGCTGCTACAACTCCTTCATATGGTTTTAAAGTTGTATCGATAACTATTTGGTTTGTTTGTGTTCCACCGACTAAAAAATAAACTTCTGCATTTTCACATTTGCAAGCTTTCTTGATTTTTTCTTTTGCATTTTTGCAATATTCATCACTTCCGTATCCAGAAAGTTTTTCATAATTTGTTTTTATTAATGCTTCTAAAACTTTCTCGTGTGCCCCTTCTGAATAATCATTTTCAAAATATAACATATATATTTCCCCCTTATTAAATTTGTTGTATAAGATTTCTATAGTTCATAAACCTTTGAAACTTTGTCTCTTGACAATACATCCAATGTTAAATCTTTTCCTATTATCATTTGATTTTTAGTTAAAACATTCTTTGAAGTTGCGTATGCTAACTCAGGAAAATTATTTTCTTTACTTAAGTGTGCTAATAGAATTGATTCCGTTCCTCCTTCTACTAGCTCCGTACAAAAACTTGCTGCCTCTTCATTTGATAGATGTCCACCTTCAGACATTACCCTCTTTTTAAGAGCATAAGAATAACTTCCCATCATAAGCATATTAGGATCATAATTTGATTCTAATACTACTAACTTTGAGCCTTTTACATTCTTTCTTATATTCTCAGTTATATATCCGATGTCAGTTGCTATCGACATTTTTTCCTTTTCTGAATAAATATTATATCCTACTGCATCTTCCGAATCATGTGGTATTGAGAAAGGTCTTATTTTTAAATCGCCTAAAACATAAGTTTTATCATTATCAAAAACCACCATATTTTCTTCTTTTATATTTCCTATTTTATCTTTCATTGAACACCATGTTTTTAAATTCGCATATATAGGTATATCTAATTTTCTAGACATAATTCCCGCACCTTTTATATGGTCAGAGTGTTCATGAGTTATAAATATTCCACGTATTTTATCTATATCAAAATCAGCTTGTTGTATTCCTGATGTTATTGTTTTTCCTGCTAGTCCTGCATCTACTAAAATTCCCGTATCTTTATAAGTTACAACATGGCAGTTTCCACTACTTCCACTTCCAATTGAACAATATTTTAACACCGTACCGCTCCTCTCTATGTTAACTTCTAAATTATATTATACCAAAAAAATAGAGTGTGAGATGTTTTTCCCCACTCTATTTAAAATTTACCTATTTACCTGTATCTTAAACATTATATATACCTTAATTACATTTATCAACTATCTTATTTATATCTACCCCTTTATCCTTCCATAGTTTTATAAACTGCGTTCCATTAACATTTTGGAACATATAATTTTGACAGTACTCTTGTAATGTTTCAAAGAAAATTTTATCTCCAACTTCTTTTCTTATTTCATTAAAAACTACCGCCCCTTTTGTATATACATTTAAACTATATTCTGATGAACTGTTAAATTCATTAGTCGCTTTAAATATATCTTCTCCTCTGTAATTTTCAGTTTGGAGTTCCATAGTTTTCATCAACTTATCACTTACATCTTTTCCATATCTATTTTCAAAATATAAAATAGTTGAATACTCTGTAAGTGCTTCGTCAAGCCATGGTTCGCTCACTTCATCATTTCCCACTATACTATACCACCATTGATGTGCTGTTTCGTGTGCAATTACATATTCTAATAGAAATTTACTATCTTTATCATATAAAGTTTTGTCTATCATAACTAATGTTGGATATTCCATTCCTCCTATAAAGAAATCACTGGCTACTACTGAATATGTATCATATGGATATTCAGTAAATAATTCGCTGAATACTCTTATTGAGTCCTTTGCCATCTTATTTGCTTCAACTGCTAAATCTTTATTTAAACTATATGTAATAATAGAAGTTTTTCCGTATACACTCTTATTTATTATAAATTTATCACTTAATATCATTGCAAAATCTCTTACCTTTTTAGCTTGTAATTTACAAAGCTTTTTATCTTTATCTTCTTTTTCTTCTACCATTGAACCTGTACTAGCAACTTCATATTTGCTTGGAATTAAAATATTTACTGTAAAATTACTTGTATCACTATAAAATGGGTCTCCTATTGCTGAATAACTCTCTAAATTCCATCCTTTTTCATCATAAACACATGCTATAGGAAACCAATTTGTTATATTGATAGTATCATCTCCATATCCAAAACGTCCTAAGCAATTAGGTAACTTTACTTTATATTTCATATCAATAGAACATTTTTCACCTTTTTGTAATCCTTTATCTAATTGAATTTCTAAGATATCCTTTTTATCGCCCTTTATATTATATTTCAGTTTATTATCACCATTTAATATATTTAATATATCGATATATCCTTTGTTAAAACCATTTGGATATGCCTGGCTCATTTCCTCTTTTTCAAAAGGACATGTTTTATTATCAGAAAAGGCATTAGGATATATATGCATATACAACTTGTCTAAAGTTTTGCCACTATTATTTACATATGTAATATTTTGATTGCAATCAATTGTCTTGTCCTTATCATTAAATACAACATCTATTATGTAGTTATTTATTTGTTTATCATCTATTATTTCCATGGTCTCATTTTCTGTCTTATGGTTAATAACAAAAAACACTCCCATAGCACAGAGTATAATCAGCAAAACTAAGGCTATCCTTCTCCTTTTCTTATTAAAATTTATAACCATTTTATTTCCCCTCCCATTTTACATGCATATTTTTTTTTTTTAGTTCAAATATAAAACTATAATGTCTTATGTTATAATTTATCTGAGGTGATGAAATGTTTTTTAAAGAAGTTAATAGAAAAGATTCTGGAGATACAATAATCTCTAATATCTTCATAGATATATTTATGCCTATGGCTAATGGATTATACGTACAAGTTTATCTTTTAGGCTATCGACAAGCATGTGATCCTAAAGCCAATCCGAATTTTAATAATATTTCATTGGCTAAAAACTTAGGGGTTCCCTTATCAGATGTAATCAATGCTTGGAAGTATTGGGAACAACAAAAACTAGTAAAAATACATAAAAATGATGTGGAGGATGACTTTGATCTTTCAATCGAATTTGTAAATTTAAGAGACTTCTACATGAACAACATCGATAATAATAAAAGTGTTGCTCCAGTCCAATCAGATACTGATAAACTTTTAGAGGCTAGAAATAATCCTAGTATTGTCAGAATGTTTAATTCTATAAATAAAATAATAGGAAGACCTTTAGTTCCAAGTGAAAATATGAAAATCCTAGAGCTTATTAATGAATATAATTTAACTCCCGACTTAGTAGTCTATGCCTATGAATATAGTAAAGAACAAAAAAACGGAAATCCTAAACCTTTAAATTATGTTGAAAGTGTACTGAGAAATTGGTATGATGCAAATATAATTTCTGTTGAGGATGCTAAAAATAGTTTTGTAGCTAGAAAAGACAGATATTCTATTTATCGCAGCATTTTAAATCAACTTGGTTTCTCTAATAGACAACCAACTGATTCAGAAAAAGAAATTATAGATACATGGATTGATAAATACAATTTTAGTCAAGAATTAATAGCATATGCTTGTTCTAAGAGTATAAATACTCCAAATCCGTCTATATCTTATATAAATGGTATAATTGAAAATTGGTACTCTAAAGATATAACAACTTTAGAAGATGTTCAAAAAGAAGAAGAAGAATTTAGAGCAACTAAGCAAAAAGAAAAAGAAGAGATTCAAAAGAAAAAAGAAACTAAAACTTATAGTTACAATAACAACAGCAACTACAACAAAGATAGAACTCCAAAAGTAGTTACTAGATACCACAATAGCTTTAACGAGCACTTCAGAAAATATTCTGAGGATGAGTTAGAAGCAAAATTGCTCAAAGTTCAAAATTCGAAAAAAGCAAAGTAGGTGATTAATTAATTGAAAGATTCAGCAGTAAGAGAAATTCTCTTTTCATACCAAAAGAAAAGAGATAAGGCCGAATATGAATTTGAAGAAAGAAAAAAGAAAATATATAACAGGTTCCCTCAAATAGAAAAAATCGATGATGAAATAACTAATGTTGGACTTAAAATGATGAGACTAGTCTTATCTACTTCTCCTGATAAAGAAAATTTATTAGCTCAATGTAGAGAAGACATAAATTCTTTAAAAGAACAAAAACAAAACTTTTTGAAAATGCACAATATCCCTGAAAGCGATTTAGAAATTCAATATGAATGTCCTATATGTGAAGATACTGGATTTTTAAAAAACGGAGAAAAATGTAACTGTTTTAAACAAGCTCTTATAAATGAATATTATAAAATGTCCAATATATCAAAGAATTTTAAAACACAAAATTTTAATACTCTAGATCTTTCTTTATTTTCAGATGATATAATACCAGAATTAAATATATCATCTAAACAAAATATACTTGAAATATCAGCAATATGTGAAATGTTTGTACAGAATTTCACTAGAGATAATGAAGAAAACCTATTATTCTATGGAGATACAGGCCTAGGTAAAACATTTATGTCAAACTGTATCGCAAAAGCTTTATTAGATAAAGGTTTTACAGTTATATACCAAACAGCATTTAAAATGTTTGAAATTATAGAAGAATATAAATTCCATAATATAAATAATTCTATATCAAAAGAAAATTACAATAATCTATTTGAATGCGACTTATTAATAATAGATGACCTTGGAACTGAGCTTACTAATACTTTTACAGTAAGTGAGTTATTTATGATATTAAATACTAGACTTTTAAATAAAAAGAAAACTATAATCTCAACTAATTTCTCTCTTGGAAAATTAGCTGAAACTTATACAGAAAGAATCTCATCTAGAATTTTTGATAAATTTACATTAGTTAAGTTTGTCGGAAAAGACCTAAGATGGGAAAGTAAATTTGATTAAAAAAAGGATGTACCATTTAGATTCTAATCTAATGATACATCCTTTTGCTTTTATATTAATATCAATATCGTAAATAATTTAAAAATTATTTATCGAATACATTTTTTCTTATTATAGTTTGAGCTCTGTTTGGTCCAACTGAAACTAAGTCTACGTTAACACCTATTAACTCTTCTATTCTTGTTATATATTTTTTAGCGTTTTCTGGAAGATCTTCGTATTTTTCAACTTTAGTTATATCTTCTGTCCAACCTGGTAATGTTTCATAAACAGGTTCGCATTTAGCTAATTGTTCTAATGAAGCTGGGAAGTTTTCTAATATTTCATCTCCACATTTGTAAGCTGTACATATTTGTATTTCTTCAAATCCAGTTAAAACATCTAATAACATGAATGCTATACTAGTTAAACCGTTTGTTCTAGCTGCATATTTAACAACAACAGCATCGAACCAACCACATCTTCTTGATCTACCTGTTACTGTACCGAATTCATGACCTTTTATTCTTATTTGGTCACCGATTTCGTTTAATTGCTCAGTAACGAATGGTCCTTCACCAACTCTTGTAGTATAAGCTTTAACTATACCAACAACGTCTTTTATCATGTTTGGACCTACACCAGCACCAACTGCGAATCCACCTGATGTTGGGTGAGAAGAAGTAACGAATGGATATGTTCCTAGATCTAAGTCTAGTAAAGTACCTTGTGCTCCTTCAAATAAAACTTTTTTACCAGCTTTTATTGCATCATAAACTATTACAGTTGTATCAGCAACAAATGGTCTTAATTTTTCTGCGTATTCCATGAATTCAGCAAATATTTCATCATAGTTAAACATATCTGCTTCTTTATCATATACACCTTTAACTATTTTGTTTTTTGCATCTACTTGACCTTTTAATTTTTTAGCAAATACTTCCTTATCCATTAAGTCACATATTCTTATACCTGATCTCTCAGTTTTATCCATATAGCAAGGACCTATACCTCTTTTAGTAGTTCCTATTTTGTTATCGCCTCTTGCCTCTTCTGCTAAACCATCAAGTTCTTTGTGGTATGGGAATATTATGTGAGCTCTATCACTTATTTTTATATTTTTTGTATCTATTCCGTTTGATTGTAACATCTCAAGTTCTTCAAAGAATCCTTTTGGGTCAAATACTATACCATTTCCTATAACATTTATAGTGTTTGGATTTAATATCCCTGATGGTATTAATCTTAATGCGAATTTTTTACCATCTACAACTATAGTATGCCCAGCGTTGTTTCCACCTTGAGCTCTTATTACTACATCTGCTTGAGTAGCTAAGAAATCTATTACTTTACCTTTTCCTTCGTCTCCCCATTGAGAGCCTACTATTGCTACTGTTTTCATACGTTCACCTCTATATAAATTATTATTAATTTTCGAACACTTACGTTTACTAGTTTATCAAACATTCGATTTTATTGCAACTTTATTTAGAACCCAAATAATTTAATTTGTATTTTTTAATAGGTATAAAGTTTATTAACAAAAATTATACACAATTATCAACAGAAGCCTGTGGATATTGTGTATAATTTTTTAATATCTTTATTTTAATATTTACATTTTGTTTAAAATATATATATGTTTTTTTATTTTATTCTTCTCTCATTTTATCAGCAAATTTTTGTATCTCGCCAAACCAAACTAGTTCAACCGTTCCTGTTTCTCCGTGTCTATTTTTAGCTACGATAACTTCACCGATATTTTTTCTTTCTGTATCTGGATTATAATATTCGTCCCTATATAAAAACATTACTATATCGGCATCTTGCTCTATAGAACCTGATTCTCTCAAGTCTGAAAGCATCGGTCTATGATCTGCCCTTTGTTCTGGGGCTCTTGATAACTGAGATAATGCAACAACTGGACAATCCAATTCTTTAGCTAATATTTTCAACGATCTAGATATTTTAGCAATTTCTTGTTGTCTACTTTCATTATGTCCTTCACCTTCCATAAGTTGCAAGTAGTCTATTAATACTAAATCTAATCCCTTTTCTATTTTTAACTTTCTACATTTTGATCTTAATTCAGATATTTTTATACCTGGTGTATCATCTATATGAATCTTTGCTCCAGATAAAACTGCCATACCATCTGTTATTCTCGGCCAATCATTGGCAGCTAATGTTCCGGTCTTGATTTTCTTTAATTCTACACTAGATTGAGCTGCTACCATACGTTGAACAAGTTGTTCCTTTGACATTTCGAGACTAAATACAGCGACTGAGGCATCACCTTTTAAAGCAGCATTTTGTACTAAGTTAAGTGCGAATGCTGTTTTACCCATAGCAGGACGTGCTGCTATTAGTAATAAGTCGGATCTTTGAAGACCATTTATTTTTTTATTTAAGTCTCTAAATCCTGTAGTTAAGCCCGTAACATCACTTTTTTCTTCATATAACTTTTCTAACATAGAAAGAGTTTCTGTTAAAACTTGATTTATTGGTTGAAAATCGTTAGTAGTTCTCTCTTGAGATATGTCAAAAATCTTTTTCTCTGCATTTTCTAAAACATCTTCAACTTTTGTAGAGCTATCATAACCTAAATTTATAATATCATTTGCTGCTGATATTAATTGCCTAGATATAGATTTTTCTTTTACTATATTTATATAGTATTTTATATTAGATGTTGTAGGAACAATCGTTGATAAACTTGTTATATATGCTATTCCTCCTATATCATCTAAATACCCCTGATCTCTTAGTTCATCTGCTAATGTTATTAAGTCTATTTCAGATTGATTATTATAAAGTTTCAACATACATTCATAAATTACCCTATGTGCTTCTTTATAAAAATCTTCTGGCATTAATGTCTCTGAAACACTTATCATAGCATCTTTGTCTAGTAATATAGATCCTAATACGGACTGTTCTGCTTCCACACTATGTGGAGGAATTCTTGTATTATCCTCCATTATTTATCACCTCAAGTTCAGGTTTATTTTTCTTTTACGTCTACTCTTATTTTCGTAACAACTTTTTGATGAATTTTTATTTCAACAAATCTAGAACCTAAAACTCTTATAGGTTCATTTAAAAGTACTTTTCTTTTATCTACTGTTATACCTTTTTGCTTTTTAAGTTGTTCTGCTATTTCTTTTGCAGTTATAGAACCGAATAATCTTCCGCCTTCTCCTGCTTTTGAATATATTTCTATATTCATTTCTTTCATTTTATCGCCTAATTCAACAGCTTCTTCGTACTCTTTTTGAGCTTTTATTTCTGCTGATTTATTTTGTTCTTTTAATTCTTTAACAGCTTGGTTATCTGCTAATTTTGCCATTTTTTTAGGTAGTAAGAAGTTTCTTGCATAACCATCACTTACTTCTTTAACCTCACCTTTTTTTCCTGTGCCTTTAACGTCTTTTAATAATATTACTTTCATTGATTTTCCTCCTCTAAATATTCTTCTATTATCTGATGCACCTTTTTATAAGCTTGATTTAATGTTACATTTTTAAGTTGCGCACCAGCTATATCTATATGTCCGCCGCCTCCTAGCTTTTCCATGAGTACGTGAACGTTAATTTGTCCTAATGACCTTGCACTGATAAATACTGTGTCATTTTTGTGTCCTAGGATAAAAGAAGCTTCAACATTTTTAATATTTAAAAGTTCATCAGCTGCCTTAGCTATGACCACATTTATATTACTTATTTCTGATTCAGAATAAGCTATACAAATTCTTTTATTTATTATTTTAGTATTTTTTATAATATCAGCTCTAGCAATAAAATCTTCTACATTTGATTTAAATAACATCTTAGTTTCAACAGTATCTGCACCAATTTTTTTCAAATACGATGCTGCTTCAAAAGTTCTTACTCCTGTTTTAAATGCAAAGAATTTTGTATCTAAATTAATACCTGCAAGCAATCCTTCTGCTGTTAATTTATTTATCTTAACATCTTCTTCTAGATATTGAATAAGTTCTGTTACCATTTCACATGTAGATGATACATATATTTCATGGAATAATAAAACTGTATCTTTTATAAATTCCACACCTCTTCTATGGTGATCTATTACTATTACCTTTTTAGCAATGTTCAATAATTCTTGGCATTCTGTATAGCTTGGCCTATGTGTATCGACAACTATTACAACCGTATCTTTATTGCAGTTTTTTATAGCTTCCTCACATGTTACAAATAAACCTTTGTAATATTCTTGTTTCTTTACTCTTTTAATAAATTCTTCTATAGAATCATTAACTTGGTCTAGCACTATGTTAGCTGATTTACCACAAGACTTACATATATCAAATATACCTACAGCTGCTCCCATCGCATCTAAATCTGGATATTTATGTCCCATAATATATATATTATTACTTTGTGAAATTACTTCTTTAAGTGCATACCCTATTAATCTCGATTTAACTTTTGTGGTTTTTTCTACTGCCTTTGATTTTCCTCCATAAAACTCAAACTTGTCTTGAGTTTTTACAACAGCTTGGTCTCCACCTCTACCTAATGCTAAATCCAATGCACCGTTTGCACGTTGCAAGTCTTTATATAGAGAATCACCTTCCCTACCAACTCCTATACTTATAGTAACTGGAAGAGTATTTTCACAATTTATATTTCTTATGGTATCCAATATTGCGAATTTATTTTCTTGTAGTTTTTTTAACTCTTTTTCTCTAGTAAAAAATACATACTTATCTTTAGATGTTTTCTTGATGGCTCCTTTAAGTTCATTTTCAAAAACAGATGTAAAAATACGTTCTAATTCGACTGTTATTAATGACCTTTTTTCTTCTGGAGCACTTTTTAGAACTTCATCATATTCATCAACTTGAATTAACATAATTACACTCTTATCATCTTCATATTGTTGTTTTAATTGTAAATATTCAGTTCTATCCATCCAATATAACATCATTAGATATTTGGCATTGTTATTTTGTTCATTTTTTATAACATTGTAAACAACAGTATACTGTCTGTTTTTGTATTCAACATCAGTATACATTTCTTTATTCTCATTTAAAACTTTTCTTAAATCTAAATTTGGTATTATATTATCTATATTTTCACCTAATAAATCTGGTGAACCCGTCATTTCATAAAACTTATTATTATACCAATTTATATTCCCGTCGAATTCTAATATACAAAGAGGAATCGGTAAATTCAATATTGCCTTTTTTGTAGTTTCATCCATGTCTAGAGACAAATTTTGAATATATTTAGTCCATTCCTTTTTTCTAAAATTAGCAATTCTCCAGTTGTGAAATACTATATATATGAAACCAAAGAAAAATAAACCTCCTAAGTATAAATTATAAGCAAGAAGCAGTATACTCATTATTCCTATTATTAATATATAAGCATTTATTTCTGGCATATTTATTTTAAAATTTGGCTTATTCCTCATCTTTATCCTCCTATATCAATTCACAACTCTTTACTTTTCTAAAATCAAATATACTATCTACCATCCCTAATATAGAAATTCCCATAATTCCTACTATACTTACTGCTATGACTCCTACTATAAATTTAATTACATGACCTGCTTTAAGCCATTTTTTTGTGAAGAATATAGCTACAGATACTCCTTGTATAAGGAATAATATATAGAATATTAATTCTAAATTTACTAATATTAAATCTGTATATAATGGTATATTTAACATTTCAACTAACATTATAAGTATATATAAAACAAACGAAGTTAATACAGCATTTCCCGGTAAATAGAATCGAGAAAATTTTACTTCTTTTAAAATTTCTTTTAAATTATTTGTTCTTATTTTCTTTAAGGTAAATACAGCTAAGAAATATGTAAGTATAGCTAGTATTATGGCCCTAGAAAATAATATTAATGGCATAATATTTAACATAGTTTGTATTATTGATTCTTCTGTAATATTCGGCATTGATGCCAAAGTTGATACAGATTCTTGTATTGCACTAATTTGTGTTGATAATTGTGCTTTCATAACAGAAGTGAATTCTTCTAACATATTAATATTAAATAAGTATTTTGATACTAAATAATTTGCAATTAATCCAAGTATAAATGCAATAGTTCCCATAAAAATAGGGTTATATTTATTATCTTCCTTATAATTTAATACATTTCTAGTAATTATACCTATTATTATCCCTGGTATAACAAAATTTAGGCAAATCTCAAAAATATATACCGGGTCCATAAAGAAAATTAGCCCCAAAATTACCATAGCAAAAGATACAAAGACACCTTTGCTATCGGATAACGCAGCAATTACCACAAACAATGAAGAAACACTAATAGTCAATATACCTAGCGCTGGTATATTAACTGCAGCTAATATCATTATTATAGAAAATAACGTTATTAATATTGTCTGAGGTAATGTTATTTTTTTATTCAATTCATAATCACTCCCTGTTTTCAATATGATTTTTTAAATTAGTTAAATCTCCATACCATTTTTCTATACTGTGATCTTCTTTTATCCCTAATGAAGTTTTCTCTTTTATTTTATAGTCTATCTCGTTAAAACTTATTCCTAGCCTTCTAGCTAAAAGATAAGTCATCATTATAATATTTGCTAATATATCTTGAAGTCCCTCATCTGCTGATCTTACACCTTTGAATAAAATATTAAATAATTCACTCACGCTCATTAATAGTTCATTTTTCATCCATTCTATTAATTTCATATTTTTAGTAATATCAGTATGTCTATCAATTCTCACAACTTTACCCTCCTTTATATTATTTAACTTTAAAAATAAATTCTATAAGCCTTTTAAGTAATTAATTATTGTATTTATAATAATTCAATAAACAATATCTAATTACATTCTTAATTTTGCAATTTATTTTTATAATAATCGCAAAATTTAATTTTGAGTATAAAGTTTTTGTGAATTTGCAACTATCAAATATATACACATATTATAACACATATATCATTATATCATTTAAAAAACGGATTTTTAAATGGTGTTTTTATAGTCGTAATTATACTACTTAATAAGAATATTATACCTTATTTTTGTTAAGTAGTTATTAAAAAAGCCTTCCTTGATATTTCAATGGAAGGCTTACTTTTATTAGTCTAAAGTGTATGGTAAAAGTGCTAAGTTTCTAGCTCTTTTTATTGCCACTGTTAATTCTCTTTGATGTTTTGCACAAGTACCTGATATTCTTCTTGGTAATATTTTACCTCTTTCAGTGATGTACTTTTGTAATCTTTGAGTGTTTTTGTAATCTATTCTAGCGTCTTTTGATGCGCAGAATTGACAAACTCTTCTCTTTTTACGTCTTTTTTTGTTTATCATCTGTGTTATTCCTCCTTTTCCTTAAAATGGTATGTCATCGTCATCTATAGCTTGAAAACCATTAGGATCTAATCCTTGAGTTGGTTCAAAGCTTGGTTCAAAACCTGCTTGTGACCCTTGATGACTTTCAACATATGGATTTTCCGATTTTCCTCTATTGCTATCTAAAGCTTGTACGCTTCTTGAACTTACTTTAGTGAAAGTTCTATTTTCTCCTGATTGAGTTTGATATCTGTCTACTCTAAGATTTCCTTGAACTGCAACTAATCTACCTTTTGATATATAGTTTGCACAGAACTCAGCTGACTTACCTATAACTTCTATAGGTATGAAATCTGTTTCTTTTGTTCCATCTTTCTTAGTGTATTCTCTATCAGTTGCAAGAGTAAATGTAGCAACAGGTGTTCCAGTACCAGGTATATATCTTAGTTCTGGATCCTTTGTTAATCTTCCAATTAAAACTACATGGTTCATAATGCGACCTCCTTATAAATCTGTTGGACTAAGCATTAATTATGCAACCACGATCATATGTCTTATTACGTTTTCGTTTATCTTTAAGTTTCTGTCTAATTCTTTTGGAACTTCAACACCAGACTTAAAGTTAACTAATACATAGAAACCTTCTGAGAATTTAGCTATTTGGTAAGCTAATTTCTTATTTCCCCATGTATCAACTTTTTCTACTTCACCATTTGAAGAAATAACGTCTTTTATTTTGTTTAAAACACTTTCTTTTGTTTCATCATCAGAATTTGGTTTTACAACATAAACTAATTCATAATTTTTCATTCTTTTTCACCTCCCTTTGGACTTAACGGCTCTACCTCTTAGAGCAGAGAAATGAGAATTAAATCTCATACTTGTCTATTTTATCATCATTAGATAAATATATCAAGATTTTTTTGTAGTTGCTCTTATTTTCTTATAGTTCTATTTTTAATCATTTTTTGTATATTTATACTAATATTTTATTCACTCTTAGGAATTACTTTTTTCGTTCTTTTTTCTAGTGTAGGTCTATCTAGCATAATAAGCCTACCACAATTTTTACATTTTATTTTAATATCCATTCCAACTCTTATTATTTCAAATTCTTTACAACCGCAAGCATGTTGTTTTTTTAGTTCAACAGTATCTCCTACATTAAGACTTAATGGCATATTACATTCCCCCTCTTAATTAATTTCTTCTACTTGTTTCTTTCCATCTTGCTTAGATATTTTATACATTCCTTTGTATTCAATTTGGTTTTGATTAACAATTTCTTTTATATTATCTATATTTTCTATTGAGAATTTTATCGATATTCCACAGCTTTGAGTAATCTCCCTTGGTGTAGGTAAAACTGTATAATCTATCTCATTTTTCCCAAAAATTTTATCACATTTTATTGCTTGATGTGTCGAATTAAATGATATTATATACATTTCATTCATAGTATTTTAGTTGCTAAAATTATTTTATTTTAGCATACTCCTTTCTTGATTCATTTTTCATAATCATATTATCATATATTTTCTTATTTTTCACTTAAGATTCTGAATTATATCATTATTTTAGATAAATCACAAAAACTAGACTCTAAGAGTCTAGCTTTTTATTTTATTATTATATTATTTCCAAATCTTTAAATATAGTTACACCTTTTTGGTAACATTCTAATTCTTTTTCTTTTGATATTCCTGAATATAATTGACCTAGTTCTATATATAAATTTCCTAAGATTTTTTCTTCATCTAATTTAGAAACGATTTCTATACATTTTATAAGATACTCTATAGATATATCAGTTTCTCCTTTATATTTATATATATCACAGTAATATTTTAAAGCTTTAAATTCATCATATTTACTCTTGCTTTTTATTGCTGCTGCTAGTGCCAACTTAGAATATTTTTTAGCCATTTCAAAGTCATTCGTATCTATATAAGATTGAATAATGTTATATAGACTGTCCATCATATATTTATCTATATCATTTTTCTTTATATCATATACCTTTTCTGAATACTCTAGGAATTTATCATTATCTCCCATTTCTCCATAAATACTTCCTACTGTTAAATATATTTGAGCTAACTTATCTTTATTTTCTTCTTTTTCTATTATTTCTAAAGCCTTAGCAAAATAGTCTTTTGATTTTATATAATCACCTTCAGATAGTAGTTTCCTTGCCTTTAAAACTAACATTTCTATTTCTTGTTCTGGTGAATAGTCATTATCGATATTGCCTATTTTTTCAATAAATTCTAATGATTTTTGATTATCATTTAATTTCATATAACATTTAGATATTTTGCTATATAACTCTTTATATGTATCTGCATCATCTATATTAATTTCATCTAATATATCTTTAGCAAAATAATAATTTGTTAAAGATACTTTATAAAATTCTTCATCAAAATATATACCTGCTATATTCATATAGCATTTGAATATTCTTTTCTTATCATCATTTTTTATAAAATGGAACAATGCTTTTTCAAAATAAAAGTTTGCTGTTGCACCATCTTTTCTCTTTAAATATATATCTCCTAATAAATAATTGCATTTACCATAATTCTCAGAAAGGTCATACTCTTCACATATTTCAATGATTTCGTGTATTTCTTTTTCAGCTTCATCTAATGCATCTCTTTTTATATATATTTCACTTTGTAAAATCAGATTGTCAGTAATTTTTTTAGATTGCATTTCTTTTGTTTCCAATAAGTAATCTATACTGACATCTAGTCTTTCAGCTAAGTATTCTAAAAGTTCATAACTTGTATGGGATTTATCCCTTTCTATATGACTTATTTGTGCAGCTGTTATTCTATCTCCTGCTAATTCTTTTAATGTCATATTTTTTTCTTTTCTGAGCTTTTTTATCTTTTCCCCCAAACTCAATATGTTCATATACCTCACCCACTTTAACATTATTTATTATTACTAATTATAATATAATTATAACTTATACTTACATTAATTACATCACCCTTGATTACATTTTTTTCTAAAAATTCTATTTTTTTAATCAGAAATAGTAATTTACTTATACTTTAATTTATATTTTTTATTAAAATATAATTATATATATTAATTAAGTATTTTATACTCTAAAATATTCTCTTTTAATATCCATATTATAATTATGTTCATAATAAAAATGTAATTTTTATTTTCCTTAAAGGAACTATTTTATTTTATCATTTAAACAGTATATTTTGACATATTTTTTTATAATTTATTCCTCTAAAAGTCTATCTATTATATCATTTAAATCTTCATCTGTATAATATTCTATCTCTATTTTTCCTTTTTTCTTTCCTGCAGATATATTAACTTTTGTCCCTAAAGTATTCATTAATCTTTCTTCTATATCCTTTATAAATATATCTTTTTCTTTTGATTTATTTTTATTTTTTTTATCTTCTACTATTTCTTTTACTATTTCCTCAGTTTTTCTTACTGACAGATTTTCTTTTATTATTCTTTGTGCCAATTCAACCTGTTTCATTTCGTCACTAATCCTTAGTAACGCCTTACCATGTCCTGGTGAAATTTCATCTAATTCTATATATTTTTTTACTTGCTCAGATAAATTTAATAGTCTCATTGTATTAGTTATATACGGTCTACTTTTACCAACTAGTTCTGCTATTTCTTCTTGTGTAGACTTATATTCTTCTATTAAATTCTTATATGCTTTTCCTTCTTCTATTATATTTAAATTTTGTCTTTGTAAATTTTCAACCAATGCAATTTCCATTACTTCTTTAATTGGTATATTTTTTATTATAGCTGGTATTTCTTCTTTTTTCGCCATAATACTTGCTCTATACCTTCTTTCCCCAGCTATAATCATATATCTCCCGTCTTCATCTTCTCTTAATACTATTGGCTGAAGCACACCATATTTTTTTATAGACTCACATAAAGCTATTATTTTATCTTCGTCAAAATATAGCCTTGGTTGAGTACTATTCGGATATATATCAGATATTCTTACGTTTACAATTTGGCTTTTATTTTCTTGAATTAATTTATTTGAATTTTGATTTAATACTTCTTTTGACATTAAATTATATCCTCCTATACTTTAATCAAGTAGTTTTACATAATAAATTATCTTTGTTTAAAAAAAAATTACTGCTATGCAGTAATTCTATTTTTTCGGGATCTTAACGACTACTTCCATATAGTCTCCCTTATCTATTTCATTATATTTAGCTTCTATACCCGTATTTAATATGGCATCATAAGCTTGTTTTAATGTATTAAGATATATTCTTATACTCATCGAGCATTTTATATTTTGTTTTTTTTCTGGATTTTCTTTTGCTTCTATATTATCCAAAATATCTTTTACAAGCTTTTCAGTCTTTTTAACAGTCAATTCATTTTTAACTATTTTTAATACAACTTCATCCATTAATTCCTCGTTAGGTAATTTAAGTAATGCCCTAGCGTGTCTTTCAGTAAGTCCATTTTGAACCAATGATTCCTTTATAGATTGTGGCAATTTTAATATTCTCAACTTATTAGCAATTGTAGATTGACTTTTCCCCAATTTTTCAGCTAATTGTTGCTGAGTAAAATTATGCTCTTTTATTAAGTTCTCATATCCCAAAGCCTCTTCTATAAAATTTAAATCTTCCCTTTGCAAGTTTTCCAATAATGCCAGTACTGCTGATGTTTCATCAGATACTTCATGTACTATAGCTGGTATTGTTTTTAAGTTAGCAAGCTTTGCAGCTCTAAGCCTTCTTTCTCCTGCAACTAATTCAAACTTTTCATTTTTCTTTCTTACTGTAATCGGTTGTAATACTCCATAACTTTCAATTGAATTTTTTAACTCTTCTAATGACTTTTCAGAAAATACTCTTCTTGGTTGATATGGATTTGGGACTATTTCTTCTATCGGTATTTGTATAACTATTTTCTCTTCCATAACATACCTCTTTCATTTATAACTATTTTTTAGATCTAAACTGGTTCCATTGTTATGATTTGATTAAACAATCTCCGTCTCGATTTATCAACTTTCTTTATGAATATTATTCTTCATTTTATGTTGTAATCCTTTATATTTTTGATTTTAGAAGCATTATATATTATTTTATAGGATTTTTAGTAACTTTTCCTGCTTTTCTAGGGTATTTACTTGGAGTATTTTTAACTTTTTTGAATACTAATATATTATGGTCTAAATCTATTTCTGGTAATTTTATATCTATTTTTTCGATATATTCTACACCTAATACTTCCATAGCTTTTTTAGATTCTTCTAATTCTAAATTAGCATTTGGTCCTTTCAGACAAACAAAATATCCTCCTACCTTTACAAATGGAACACAGAACTCCATAAGTGCAGGTAATCCTGCTACAGCTCTCGCTGTTGCTATATCAAAACATTCTCTATACTCTTCACTTTTACCGAAATCTTCGGCCCTCCCGTGAATAAATTCTATGTCATCTATGTCTAATTGACTTGCTACCTCTTGTAAAAAGTTAATTCTTTTATTTAAAGAATCAAGCAGTGTTACTTTTAGTTCTGGTAAACAGATTCTCAGTGGCATTCCTGGGAATCCTGCACCTGTACCAACATCTATTAAAGACATTCCATTTTTTATATAACCTTTTGTAACAGCAGATACAGAATCTAAGAAGTGTTTTATAAATACTTCCTTTTCATCTTCTATTCCTGTTAGATTCATCTTTTGATTCCACTCAACTAGTAGTTCTTTATATTTTTGGAAATCGGCTAGCATTTTATCGCTAGCCTCTATTCCAAAGTCTTCTATTCCGTTTTTTAGTATTTCTACATTACTCATTATTTCCACCTCTTGTTCTCCTCATTTGTTCAAGGTAGATAAGTAATACAGATATATCAGCTGGAGAAACTCCTGATATTCTAGACGCTTGACCTATTGATAATGGTTTTATATCATTAAGTTTTTGTCTAGCTTCTATTCTAAGACCTTCTATTGTTGAATAATCTATATTCTCTGGTAGTTTTTTGTTTTCTAATTTTTTAAATTGATCTATTTGTTTTAATTGTTTATCTATATATCCTTCGTATTTAGACATTATCACACATTGCTCTTTTACATCATAAGGAACTTCTTCTGATGCACCTTTACCTATTTGTTCTAATAACTCATAAGTTACTTCTGGTCTTTTTAAGAATTCATATAAAGATAAACCTACTTTTATTTCTGATGCACCTTTTTCTGCTAATAATTCATTTACTTCTTTTGGTGTAACTCTTTCAGTTTTTAATCTTTCTAATTCAGCTTCTACTAAAGCTTTTTTAGTTAAGAATCTGTCGTATCTTTCTTGGCTTGCAAGACCTATTTCATATCCTTTTTCAGTAAGCCTCATATCAGCATTATCTTGTCTTAAATAAAGTCTGTATTCTGCTCTAGATGTCATCATTCTATAAGGCTCGTTAGTTCCTTTAGTTATTAAGTCATCTATTAGAACACCGATATATGCTTCTGATCTGTCTAATATAAATGGTTCTTTTCCTTGTATTTTTCTAACAGCATTTATACCAGCCATAAGTCCTTGAGCTGCTGCTTCTTCATATCCTGATGTACCATTAAATTGCCCCGCACTGAATAAGTTTTCTGTAACTTTTATTTCAAGTGAAGCTTTTAATTGTGTTGGATTTAAGCAATCATACTCTATAGCATATGCAGGTCTCATTATCTTACAGTTTTCAAGACCTTTCATACTTCTGTACATTTGAAGTTGTACTTCATATGGTAAACTTGTAGATATACCTTGGATGTACATTTCTTTTGTATCTAAACCTTCTGGTTCGATAAATGTTTGGTGTGATTCTTTATCGTTAAATCTCACAACTTTATCTTCTATTGATGGACAGTATCTTGGCCCTGTACTGTTGATTCTTCCGCTGTACATAGCTGATCTATTTATGTTGTCCATTATAACTTTATGTGTATCTAAGTTAGTTCTAGCTAAGTAGCAAGATACTTGGTCTATTTTTAAATCATCACTCATAAATGAGAATGGAGTTATTTTTTCGTCACCTTCTTGAGGAACCATTTCTGAGAAGTCTATACTATCTCTGTGGATTCTTGCTGGTGTACCAGTTTTGAATCTTCTCATATCTAATCCTAAATCAACTAATTTATCAGTTAGCTTTTCTGCATAACCTAATCCATTAGGCCCTTCGTTTAGTGTTACTTCACCTATATAAATTAATGAATTTAAGTAAACTCCAGTTGCTAATATAACTGCTTTAGAATGATATTTACATCCCATTCTAGTTATAACACCTTTTATTACGTTTCCATCGTTAATTAAATCAACAACTTCGTCCATAACTATTTCTAAGTTTGGTTCATTTTCTAGAGTTTTTTTCATCTCTGTATGATATTTAAATTTATCTGCTTGTGCTCTTAGTGAGTGTACTGCTGGTCCTTTTGCAGTGTTTAACATTCTACTTTGTATAAAAGTTTTATCTATGTTAATTCCCATTTCTCCACCTAGGGCATCTATTTCTTTAACTAATTGTCCTTTTCCCGTTCCACCTATTGATGGGTTACAAGGCATCATTCCTATTGAATCAAGTGTTAATGTAACCATTAATGTTTTACATCCCATTCTAGCTGAAGCTAATGCAGCTTCACATCCAGCATGTCCCGCACCAACTACGATTACATCATAATTTCCTGCATCAAATGTTATCATTATTGCTCCTTTCTAAAAATGTTTCACGAGAAACATTTCTATTTCACATAGTTTATTACACATCTATAAATTATAAACTTATAGCGTTTAAAATCAACAAGATATAAATATATTTTTTAGATTTCTTTTCCTATCTAGAAATAATTTATATCTTGTCCTAAAATCTTAATTATTATTTTCCTATACAGAAGTTACTGAAGATTGTATCTAGTAAGTCTTCTTGTACTGTATCTCCATTTATATATCCTAAGTAATCCCATATATTTTTGAAGTCTACTTCTATGAAGTCATATGGTAATCTTTGATCTATTCCAGCTATGGCATCATTTATTGAGTTATATGCTTTAAATAATGCATCTTTATGTCTTGAGTTTGTTATAACAACACTTGATGAACTCTTAACATCTCCCGCAAATACCATCGCTTCTATTTTATCATGTATTTGTTCAATTCCTTCATTTTTAAGTGCTGAAATTTTTATTATATTATCTTTTCCTACAATTTCTTCAATTACAGTTTGGTCTATAGCTTGTTCTAAGTCTATTTTATTTAATAAGACTATTGTCTTTTTGCTTTTTGCATTTTCTAGTATTTCTAAATCTTCATCAGTTAATGGTTTTGATGAATCTAAAACTATTATAACTAAATCAGCTGAATCAATAGATTCTTTAGATTTTTGTACACCTATTTTTTCAACTATATCTTCAGTTTCTCTTATTCCAGCAGTATCTACTATTTTTAGTGGAATACCTTTAATATTTACGAACTCTTCTATAACATCTCTTGTAGTACCAGCTATTTCTGTTACGATAGCTCTGTTTTCTCCTAATATAGAGTTTAATAATGATGATTTACCTACGTTTGGTTTCCCGATTATTACTGTTTTTAATCCATCTCTAAGAATTTTACCACTCTCAGCTGAGTCATATAACTTTTTAATTTCATCTCTTAATGCTAAAGATTTATCTTCTATTTCTTTGTAAGTAACATCTTCTACATCTTCATCAGAGAAATCAATAGACACTTCTAGTTGTGCTAAAACTTCTGTAACATTATTTCTAAGGCTTCTTATCTTTTTAGCTAACGCACCTTCTAATTGATTTTGGGCAACCTCTTGTGCTTTATCTGTTTTTGATTTTATTACATCTATTACTGCTTCAGCTTGAGATAAATCTATTCTTCCGTTTAAGAATGCTCTCTTTGTAAATTCACCTGCTTCTGCTAGTCTAACATCTTTAGTTAAGATTAACTCTAATATTTTCTTTACTGAAATAAATCCACCGTGGCAATTTATTTCTATTACATCTTCACCCGTATATGAGTTAGGTCCTTTCATATAAGCTACTAGAACTTCATCTATTCTTTTTTCTCCATCATATATGTTCCCATATATTAATGTTCTAAGATTATATTCACTTATTTTTTTACCAGATACTGATTTAAATATTTCTTCTGCAACTGGTAATGAATTGCTTCCGCTTATTCTTATTATTCCTATACCACCTTCACCTGGGGCAGTAGCAATAGCTGCTATTGTATCATCTATAAACAAAATTATCACCTCTTAAATTTCTAATTATATTTTCTATTTAAATTTTACAATCTCTATTTTAACATTTTTGACTCAAACTAAATTGAATATTATCTAAACACTTATTAACATTTTATACCTAATTTCAAAATTCTATAAATGTCTATCAAAAATATTTTAAAAAATACTTCTTAAAAAGAAAACCCCCTATATTTTAGGAGGTTTTCAAATTATCTTTTATACTCTATTACTAATCTTCTATATGGATCTGTTCCTTCACTATAAGTAATTACATACTTATCATTTTGAAGAGCTGAATGAACTATTCTTCTTTCATATGGATTCATATAGTCTAATTTTTTAGTTTTTTTAGTTTTAGCTACTTCTCTAGCCACTTTGTTAGCATATCTAATTAAAGATTGTTCTCTTTTTTCTCTGTAGTTTTCTATATCTACTAATACTCTACAGTGAGAATCTTTATTTATTTTATTAAGAGCTAAACCTGTTAAGAATTGAACAGCATCTAAAGTCTCACCACGTCTACCTATTAGACATGTTGCTTCTTTTCCTTTAATATTAATTTTTATTAAATTCTCTTCTTGAGTCGCTATTACATCAGCATTTATTTTTGCATTATGTAACATTGTTTCTATAAACTCTTTCGCTATATCAATTTCTTTTATTTCTATTTGTTTTTCGATTAAAGTTATTCTATAAAGTCCATCTTTAGCTCCTATAAAACCTAAGAATCCTTTACTTGGTTCTTCAATAACTTCAACTTTTATATCTTCGATATCTTCTTTATTTACATTTAATTGCTCAATTGCTTTTTGTATTGCTTCTTCTTGTGACTTACTTCTTAGTTCCAGACTTTTTTGATTGTCCGTTTGATTTTTGTTTTTTGTTTGATTTTCTATCGCTTGATTTTTCATCTTTAACTACTTCCTCCTTAGAGTTAGCCATCTTTTCTTTTAAAGGACTTGTTACTAAATAGTATTGTGCTATTGAGAATATATTACTCATTGTCCAATAAAGTGCAAGACCCGCTTCATACGTATATCCCCACCAGAAAGACATAGCTGTCATTACTATAGTCATCGATTTCATCATTTGAGCTTGAGACTCATCAGTTGTTGCCATAGATTTTTGCATGAAGTAAGCACTTATACCAGATAGTATACCTAAACTTAAGTTATGAGTTTGTGATACACTTGAAATCCATAAGAATCCATGGTTAGCAGCATGATATGCGGCTTCATTAGGAAACACCCCGTGTGAAACAGGATTTCTTAATAGTGCAAATAACCCCATTAATATTGGTAATTGTATAAGCATAGGCAAACATCCTGCCATAGGATTTATTTTTGCCTCCTTATAAAGCTTCATTAATTCTTCTTGTTGTTTTTCTGGCTTATTCTTATATTTTTCTTGAATTTCCTGCATTTTAGGTTGAATATCTTGCATTGCCTTAGTTGATTTAATTTGTTTTATCATTAAAGGCAGAAGACATAATCTAACTAATATAGTGAATATAATGATTGACCAAGCATAGTCATTAACTATATTTACTATAAAGCTAAGTATTAGACCTAAAAAATTCCCTATTGCGTCTAACAATTTGTATACCTCCCGGAATATTATTTTAGAGGATCATAACCCCCTGGATGGAATGGGTGGCATTTTAGTATTCTTTTTATAGTGAGAAACATACCTTTTATCATTCCATATTTTTTAAATGCTTCTATTGCATATTGAGAGCATGTTGGATAAAATCTACAAGTAGGTCCTTTCAATGGAGATATATATTTTTGATAAAATCTTATTAAGTAAATACATACTTTCGATAAATAAACGTTTATTTCCTTCAATTTATAAACTATTTTATTCAATAATTTTGAACCTCCATAATTAGAAACAATTATCTATTTAAATAATTTAAACTTATTTACGAGATGCTTCATAGATTTATTAACTTCGTTGTATTGCACATCGTTTATTGCAACTCTAGCAATAAAAACTATATCGTATCCAGATTTTATTTTTCCATCAACATCTAATCTAAATGATTCTCTTATTTTTCTTTTAACCTTATTGCGAACAGTCGCTTTTCCTACCTTCTTAGAAACTGAGATGCCCACTCGATTATATTCTAAATTGTTTCGCATTATATACATTACTAGGTATCTATTTGCAAAAGATTTACCGTGTTTATAAACTCGTCTAAAATCAGAGTCTTTTCTCAAACGTTCAGTTTCATTAAAATACATCTTAGTTAATCCTCCATAAACACAGCTTCATTGTTTTCTATATTTTAAAATTTAAAAAAATTACGCAAAAAGGCCACTTTCTTAAGCGGCCTTTTTAAATTAATGAGTTAATCTATTTCTACCTTTAGATCTTCTTCTTTTTAACACGTTTCTTCCGTTAGAAGTTTTCATTCTTTTTCTAAATCCGTGTTCTTTTTTTCTTTGTCTTTTTTTTGGCTGATAAGTTCTTTTCATTCTTTGCACCGCCTTTCAAATTTTTTTCCATTTATAAAAATAATAATTTTACTTTCAAAGTAAACATAACACATATTATTATAAATGCTTTTAGTTAGGTTGTCAACGAGTTTTTGAGCTTATTACATATATTAAAACGGTTAAGTTTTTTATAAAAATCACATCTAATATAAAAATATATTCACATTATTATCAACATATATGTGCATATCTCAACAAATTAATTTCAAAAAGATTTATTCATTTTTTTAGCCCTTAGTGTTAACTCAATCTAATTTCATATTAAGTTAATCTACATATTCTATTTTATCCACACCTATCCACATTTAACTGTTGAAAATGTGACTTCTTTTTCTCTTTCTTCATTATTACAATATAAACATTTTAAATTTTTTTATACTATTTTTCTATTTTTATCTAAAATACATCCTTTATATTAACTGAAAATAAATTAATTCACATTTTCCACAAAATTATACACTTAATCCATATAAATTTACGCTTTTATTTTTTTATTTAAATTGTAAAATTTGCTCTTGCTTTTAGCTTCTAAATAATATATTTTTTTATATGCACATTTGATTCACACTATGTTAATTAAATTATCCACATCCCTGTTTATTTGTGGATAATTTAGTTTCGTCATATTGTAATTTGGAAAATTTTTTGATATTATTAAGGTGCATGTTAATACTGTGGATAAAGTTATTAAGCAATTCACAATATGTGGATATTCTTGTGTATAACTAGCACTTTTATTGACAATATTATTACTATTCATTGAAATTACAATACTTAATAATCTTAATAACTTTATCCACAGCTTGTTAATAATTATATATATTAAATACGTACGCACATATTATCCACAAGTTATCCACCGATTGTTGTTAGTATCTATATTAGAAATCTAACTTTGTCATTTTTTTCAGCTTTTTGTGGATATTTCTGTGGAAAAACAAATAATTTGTTGGAGGTTTAAATATGGACATCGTTTCATTATGGAAAAAAACATTGCAACTTATAAAAGGTGAAGTTGCATCTGCTAGCTTTGAAACATTTTTTAAAAACACTGTACCTATTGAAACAAATTCGAATGAGTTGACATTGCTTGCACCTACTGAATTTGCAGAAGATATACTGAGAACTAGATATTTAAATTTGATAGAAAGTTGCTTAAGCCAACTTACTTCAAACAAATTTGAAATTAAAATAATTTCTGATAGTAATGAAGTTGAACAAAATCCTTTAAAAACTTCAAATAATAATCATAATATTAACAACAATAGTAACAATAATATTATTAGAAATTATCCTAGACTGAATCCTAAATATACATTTGATACGTTCGTAATAGGAAACAGTAATAGATTTGCTCATGCTGCTTGTGTTGCAGTTGCTGAATCACCAGCAAGAGCATATAATCCACTATTCTTATATGGTGGTGTTGGGCTTGGAAAAACTCACTTAATGCATGCGATCGGACACTCTATTATGAAAGAGCAAAATGATGCAAAAGTTGTTTACGTATCATCTGAAAAATTTACAAATGAACTTATAAATTCAATAAAAAGTGATAAAAACGAGGAATTTAGGGATAAATATAGAAATGTTGATATACTGCTTATAGACGATATTCAATTTATAGCAGGTAAAGAAGGTACTCAAGAAGAGTTCTTCCATACATTTAATGCTTTACATGAAGCAAATAAACAAATAATTATTTCTAGTGATAGACCTCCAAAAGAGATACCTACATTAGAAGATAGACTAAGATCTCGTTTCGAAATGGGATTAATCGCAGATATTCAGCCACCTGATTTTGAAACAAGAATAGCCATATTAAAAACAAAAGCTCAAATGGAAAATATGGATATTCCTAATGAAGTAATGAATTATATAGCTACATATATAAAATCAAATATAAGAGAGTTAGAAGGCGCTCTAACTAGAGTTGTAGCATATTCATCACTTATCAACAAAGATATATCTTATGACTTAGCTGTTGAAGCGTTAAAAGATATTGTAACAACATCAGAAAGCCAAGAGATATCTGTAAATAGAATAAAAGAAAAAGTTTCTACTGCATTCGGAATTAAAATGGATGACTTTAACTCTAAGAAAAGAACGAGAACAATAGCTTATCCACGTCAAATAGCAATGTATTTAAGTAGAGAGCTTACAGACTTATCGTTACCTAAGATAGGAAACGAATTTGGAGGAAGAGATCATACTACAGTTATTCATGCTCATGATAAAATATCAAAAGATCTTGAACTTGAAAAAAATAGTGAATTAAAAGAAAAAGTAAGTAAGATAATAGCGGAATTAAAAGGGTAAAGTTATACACAATTAGGCTGTGAATACTTGTGGATAAACCTGTGAATAGATATGTATATAATTTTTAGCAAAAAGTTATCCATAATCTTTCCACAAAGTTATCAATAGGTTTTTGCATAGTTATACACATTTTATACACATGCTGTAACCATTGATATCAATACATCACAAGTACTTATACACATTATCAACAACACCTACTACTAATACTACTATCATTATTATTAATAATTTTATTAAAAAAGCAACAAGGAGGTTATCCACATTGAAGATAATTTGTAATCAAAAACTATTAGCTAATAAAATAGGAATTGTGCAAAAAGCTATTAATTCAAAAACAACTTTAGATTTACTAAAAGGTGTTTTAATAGTTACGAAACCAGATGAAATCATCTTAAAGGGATATGATTTAGAAATAGGAATAGAAACTCATGTTTCAGCAGAAGTCATAGAACAGGGAAGTATAGTAATAAATTCAAAACTATTTGGGGATATAATAAGAAAATTACCAGATTCATTTGTAGAAATAGAAACAGATGAGGATAACAATGTTTATATAAATTGCTTAAACTCAAAATTCAAAATAAAAGGTGATTCAGCAAAAGAATATCCACAAATTCCAGATGTTAATGAGGATAAGTTATACAGCATTCCTCAAGACGTACTAAAAAGTATGATAAAACAAACAGTATTCGCAACATCACAAGATCAAACTAAACCAATACTTATGGGAGAGCTTCTAGAAATAGAAAATGGAAACATAAACTTAGTAGCAATAGATGGTTATAGATTTGCGGTTAGAAGTTGTCAAGTGGATAACTTAAGCCATGAAGATATAAAAGCTAAGATAATTATCCCCGGAAAAACATTAATAGATGTGAATAGTTTATTATCTTCAGAAGAAGATGTAAAAGTAGGGTTTAACGAAAAAAATGCTATTTTCATACTAGATGAAACTAAAATAGTAACTAGACTTTTAGATGGTGAATTCATAGACTATAAAAAGTTATGCCCAAGGGAGTATAATTCAAAAATAAAATTAAAAACAAGAGATTTATTAAACAGTATAGAAAGAGCATCATTACTTTCTCAATCAGAGCTTAATAATCTTATAAAATTATCTATAAGAGATTCTATGATGGCTATAACTTCAAACAATGAAAAAGGTAATGTTTATGAAGAAGTAGCATTATCATTAGAAGGTGATTATTTAGATATAGCATTTAACTCAAGATACTTATTAGAGGGTCTAAAAAACATAGATTGTGAAGAAATATTTATCGAATTTACAACAAATGTGAATCCTTGTATAATTAAGCCAGCTGATGGAACAAAATATACATACTTACTTTTACCAGTAAGAATATCTTCTAATAATTAATCCACTGAATAATCCACAACTGTTAATAAATGTTAATATATTACAGAAAAGGAATACATAAAAAAAACTCGTCTAAAAATAAATAGTACGAGTTTTTTTTAGTTATGATATAATAAGTTATTAGATTAAAAATGTAGGAGGGTAAGTTATGCTTGAATTGAAAATAGAATCAGAATATATAAAATTAGATCAATTTCTAAAACTTGCTGATATTGCATCAACAGGTGGACATGCAAAATACCTTATTCAAGAAGGTGTTGTAAAAGTAAATGGTGAAGTTGAAACAAGAAGAGGTAAAAAGTTAGTACCTGGAGACATTGTTGAAGTAGAAGGAAATCAAATAACAGTAACAAAGTAATTTAGTACTCTAAGGAGAGTCTTCTTATGCGATTAAATAGCTTACAATTAATAAATTTTAGAAATTATGATAATTTACATTTAAATTTTGAGAAAAACATAAATTTACTCGTTGGAAAAAATGGACAAGGAAAAACTAATATTGTAGAAGCTATATACATGCTATCATTTGGAAAATCATTCAGAACTAATAAAGACAAGGAAGTCATAAAATTCGGAAGTGAGAACTTATATATCGGTGGAAATTATTTAAAAAACTCTTCAAAAGGTTTAATTGAAGTTGCAATTGGAAAGAATAAAAAGGGAATAAAAGTTAATAAGATTCATATTCATAAAATTCAAGAATTGCTGGGGAACTTAAATGTCGTAATTTTTTCTCCAGAGGACCTTAAGTTAGTAAAAGACGGTCCCAGAGAGAGAAGATCATTTATTGACAAAGAAATTAGCCAAATCATGCCTAAATATTATAATTATCTAGTTAATTATAATAAAATATTGATTCAGAGAAATAAAACTTTAAAAAGTAAGATGGTAGATGCTAATCTATTGTCTGTGTATGATGAGAACCTGGCTAATTATGGTGCCTATATTTACATTTTGAGAAGAGATTTCATAAAAAAAATAGCTAAAATATCTAATGAAATGCACAAGAAATTAACAGGTAACAATGAAGAATTGTTGATAACTTACAAAAACCAGATAAATTTATCTGATGAGGATACCGTTATAGATGCAAAAAATAAGCTATTAAAAAAATTAGAATCAAATAGACAACACGATATAGAAACTAGAATGACTAAGTACGGAATTCATAAAGATGACCTAAACATTTTTATAAATGATTTAGATGTTAAATTATACGGATCTCAAGGTCAACAGAGAACAGCTTCTATTTCGTTAAAATTATCTGAGATAGAACTAATAAGACAAGAAGTGAACGAAAACCCAGTTTTAATTTTAGATGATGTTTTTAGCGAATTAGACGAAACTAGACAAAAGTTATTAGTCAAAAATTTAGGCGAAGTCCAGATGTTTATAACTAGTGCGGAATTAGCACATAAGAGAATTTTTGATGAGAGTGATACAGCAATTTTTTATATAGATAAAGGAAAAGTAACAAATATTGAGGATGGAGGTAATTAGATGAAACAAGAATATGGTGCAAATCAGATTCAAGTACTAGAAGGTTTAGAAGCAGTTAGATTAAGACCAGGTATGTACATTGGATCTACAGGACCAAGAGGTTTACACCACTTAGTGTATGAAATTGTGGATAACAGTATCGATGAGGCATTACAAGGATACTGTGATAGAATATATGTCTGCATTAACGAAGATGGTAGTGTAACAACTAAAGATGATGGTAGGGGTATCCCTGTAGAAACACATCCTAAAACAGGTAAGTCTACACTTGAAACAGTATTAACAATATTACATGCCGGTGGTAAATTCGGTGGTGGAGGTTACAAGGTATCTGGTGGTCTTCACGGGGTTGGTATATCTGTTGTTAATGGACTTTCAGAATGGTTAGTTGCTGAAGTTTATAGAAATGGAAAGATATATAGACAAAGCTACAAAAAGGGTATAACTGATTCAGAACTAGAAATAGTAGGTGAATCAGATCATACAGGTACAATAATTCAATTTATGCCTGATGCTACAATATTTGACGATATAGTTTTTGATTACAAAACATTAGAAACTAGATTAAGAGAATTAGCATTCTTAAATAAAGGTGTAAGAATTGTATTTGAAGATAAAAGACCTGGACAAGAACAGAAAAAAGAATTCTTATACGATGGTGGTATAAGACAATTCGTAGAATATCTAAATAGCACAAAAACTCCTATACATGAAAACGTAGTTTACATAGATAAAAAAATACAAGACTGTATGGTTGAAATTGCTATTCAATACACAGATGCATATTCTGAAAATATATTATCATTTGCTAACAATATAGATACTCATGAAGGAGGAGCCCATTTAGCTGGGTTTAAAGCTGCGTTAACAAAGACAGTAAACGAATATGCTAAGAGAAATAAATTATTAAAAGAAAATGATGCAAATTTATCAGGTGAAGACATAAGAGAAGGTCTTACTGCAGTTGTATCTGTTAAATTACCAGATCCTCAATTCGAAGGACAAACTAAAACTAAATTAGGTAATACTAGAATGAGAGGTATAGTTGATGCAGTAACTGTTGAAGAACTTGGTTCATTCTTAGAAGAAAATCCACAAACAGCAAGAGTAATTGTGGATAAAGCATTAAGAGCACAAAGAGCGAGAGAAGCTGCTAAGAGAGCAAGGGAATTAACAAGAAGAAAAACTGTACTTGAAAGTACTTCTTTACCAGGTAAATTAGCAGACTGTGCGGAAAAAGACCCTGCTAAAAGTGAAATATTCTTAGTCGAAGGGGATTCTGCCGGTGGTTCAGCAAAACAAGGTAGAGATAGATATACACAAGCTATATTACCACTTAGAGGTAAAATACTTAATGTTGAAAAATCTAGATTAGATAGAATTTTATCATCAGAAGAAATCAAAAACATGATAACAGCTTATGGTTGTGGTGTTGGTAATGATTTCGATTTAGAAAAAGCTAGATATCACAAAATAGTAATAATGACCGATGCCGATGTCGATGGTGCACACATCAGAACATTATTATTAACATTCTTCTTTAGATATATGAGACCACTTATAGACAATGGTTATGTTTATATAGCACAACCACCACTATACAAAGTTAAAAAACAAAAGAAAGAATACTATGTTTATTCAGATAAAGAATTAGAAACTTTATTAGAAGAAATAGGTAAGAGTGGAATTGAGCTTCAAAGATATAAAGGTCTTGGGGAAATGAACCCAGAGCAATTATGGGAAACAACAATGAACCCAGAAACAAGAACTTTACTTCAAGTAACTATAGATGATGCTACAGAAGCAGATAGAATATTCTCTATGTTAATGGGAGATAAAGTTGGACCAAGAAAAGAATTTATAGAAGAAAATGCTGAATTCGTTAAGAACTTAGATATTTAATGAGGAAGGAGAATAAACATGGAAGAAAATAATAGAATAATTCCTGCCGAAATTTCGAAAGAAATGAAGGATTCATATATAGACTATGCCATGAGTGTTATCGCTGGTAGAGCACTTCCAGACGTAAGAGATGGTTTAAAACCTGTTCATAGAAGAATACTTTACTCTATGAATGAATTAAACTTAACTCCAGATAAACCATATAGAAAGTCTGCACGTATAGTTGGGGACGTTTTAGGGAAGTACCATCCACATGGTGATAGTGCGGTATACCTAGCTATGGTTAGAATGGCACAAGATTTCTCAACTAGAGGACTTTTAGTTGATGGACATGGTAACTTCGGTTCTGTGGATGGTGACTCACCAGCCGCAATGCGTTACACGGAAGCAAAAATGAGTAAGTTATCATTAGAATTATTAAGAGATATAGATAAAGAAACTGTAGATTTCGGACCAAACTTTGACGAATCTTTAAAAGAACCTACTGTATTACCAGCTAGATTCCCTAACTTACTTGTAAATGGATCAAACGGTATAGCTGTAGGTATGGCAACATCTATACCACCACATAATTTAGGTGAAACAATAGATGCTACAGTACATCTTATTGACAATCCAGATTGTCCAGTTGATGAATTAATGGAATATATACAAGGTCCAGACTTCCCAACTGGTGCAATAATAATGGGCAAAGATAGTATAGCTGAAGCTTATAAAACTGGTAGAGGTAAAGTTAAAGTTAGGTCTAGAGCAGAAATAGAAGAGCTTCCTAAAGGAAAACAACAAATAGTTGTAACAGAAATTCCTTACCAAGTTAATAAAGCTAAATTAGTTGAAAGAATAGCTGAATTAGTTAAAGATAAAAAAATCGAAGGAATATCAGATTTAAGAGACGAAAGTAACAGAAATGGTATGAGAATCGTTATAGAGTTAAAGAGAGATGTAAATGCTAATATAGTATTAAACAACTTATACAAACATTCTCAACTTGAAGATACGTTCAGTATAATAATGCTTTCTCTAGTAAACGGCGTTCCAAGAATATTAAACTTAAAACAAATACTACACTACTATGTAGAACATCAAAAAGATGTAGTAACAAGAAGAACTAAATTTGAATTAAATAAAGCTCAAGCAAGAGCTCATATATTAGAAGGTTTAAAAATAGCCTTAGATTACATAGATGAAGTTATAAGCTTAATCAGATCTTCTGCAAATACACAAATAGCTAAAAGTGGATTAATGGAAAGATTTAAATTAAGTGATATACAAGCTCAAGCTATCTTAGATATGAGACTTCAAAAGTTAACAGGGCTAGAAAGAGAAAAAGTAGAAGCTGAATATAACGAATTAATGAAAAAGATAGAATACTTAGAATCAATACTTGCAGATGAGCAATTATTACTAGGTGTTATAAAAGATGAAATCTTAGAAATTAAAAAGAAACATTCAGATGCTAGAAGAACAGAAATAAGACATGCTGAAGGTGAAATAGATATAAAAGACTTAATAGATGATGAGGAAATAACTATAACATTAACTCATTTCGGATATATCAAGAGATTACCTTTAGATACTTATAAGAGTCAAAGAAGAGGTGGAAGAGGAATATCTGCTCTTACTGTTAGAGAAGAAGATTTCGTAAAACACTTAATAACTACAAGAACTCACAATAGATTATTATTCTTTACTAATAGAGGTAGAGTATTTAGATTAGATGCATTTGAAGTTCCAGAAGGTAAGAGACAAGCAAAAGGAACTGCTATAGTAAACTTACTTCAATTAGGACCAAATGAAAAAATAGCAACATTAATCGAAGTTGATGGAAGAGCGGATGATGATTCTTACTTATTATTAGCAACTAAAAAAGGTATAGTTAAGAAAACTAAGAGATCAGAATTCAAAAATATCAACAAATCAGGTTTAATAGCTATAGGATTAAGAGATGACGATGAATTAATAGATGTAAAAACTACTAACGGAGAAAAAGATGTTTTACTTGTAACATCAAATGGTATGTCAATCAGATTTGATGAAAAAGATATAAGACCTATGGGTAGAACTGCAATGGGTGTTAAAGGTATAACTTTATCTGAAGGTGACAGAGTAGTATCTATGAGTTTATCTGATGAAGGTGAAGACTTATTAGTTGTAAGCCAAAATGGTTATGGAAAAAGAACAGACATAGCTGAATATAGAAGCCAAATAAGAGCTGGTAAAGGAATTAAAACTTATAACATGTCAGAAAAGACAGGTGAAATAGTTGGAGCAACAATGGTAAACAATGAAGATGAATTGATGCTTATAAATTCTGATGGAGTTCTTATCAGATTAAGAGTAGATGATATATCTGTATTCGGAAGAGTTACTAGTGGAGTTAAACTTATGAAAACAGATGACGAAGTTAATGTGGTTTCAATTGCTAAAATAAACACAGGGGAGGAAGAATAGGGTAATACCTATTCTTTTTCTATAATTACGTACATTTAGAATAAATATTAATAATTATTTATAAATAGGGTTTTTAGATTTTATTTATTTAAAAAACAGTATATTAGCCAACCAATAAATTACTGAAAAAGAATTTTTTAATAAAGTTTTTTGTGATTTTGAATAAATAATATATAATCAATCCACAATGTAATATATAATATAAATATATTTAAAGGTGAAAGGAGCTAGATTATATGAGTAAAAAAAGAGGAAGAACCTTAACAATAGGAGTAATAATAGGATTTTTTATTGGATTATTTTTAGCACCTAAGAAAGGCAAAGAATTAAGAAGAGATGCCAAAGAAAAGATAGACACAATAAAAGAAAATCCAAAAGATGTTCTACATGAAACATTTGAAGATATGAAAGAAAAAGTGTCTAAAATAAAAGATGATTTGTCTGAAGAACAAATGGAAATAAAAGAAGAAGACATAGTAGTCAGCAGAAGTTTTAATGATCAAGAAGGAGAGAGTAAATAATGAATGCAATTGGTTGGCAAGTTGGGGCGGTTTTGTTTGGCGTTGCAATATTAATAATAGCTATTTATATAGCTAAGACATTAAATACGGCTACGAAAACAATTGATAGAGTTAATAAAATAATTGATTACAATGAAAAGAATTTAAACGAAATAATAGATAATGCAGCTGATATAACAAGTGATGTAAGAAGTATATTAAATGTAGTTGAGAAGGTTACAGGCTTCTTTAAGGTTTTAAGAGTATTTAAAAAATAATTGAAATAGTGCAGGAGGTTTTTTAATGTCTATAGATATAAATTTAAAAAATGATATAGATACTGATTTTTGGGAGGTCTCAGTTGCTGGTGAATTAGATGTATCAACAGCAGATGAGTTCAAAGAATATTTACATAAATTAATTGACAAAGGTATAAGAAATATAATACTTGACTTAGAAAGTTTAGATTACATCGATTCAACTGGATTAGGTGTTATCATAGGGATACTAAAAAGAATAAAAGTTGAAAATAAAGAAATATATATAAAGTCACCTAGAGATAATGTTAAAAAGATTTTTTCTATAACAGGACTTGATAAAATATTTAAGATGGAGGGATAGAATTGAATTTTGAAACTATAAAAATGGAAATTGCTTCTAACCCACAATATGTAAGCGTTGTAAGACTAACCACATCAGGGATAGCAAATAAAATAGGATTTTGTTTAGAAGATATCGAAGACATAAAAGTGGCTGTATCTGAAGCTTGTACAAATGCAATAAAACATAGTTTAGATAATAAATTTTCTGTAGAGTATACAATATTTGAAAATGGATTAACTATTGGAATAACAGATAGTGGAAAAGGATATGATGTTAATTCAATTGATGAACCTAATTTAGAAGAACCAAAAGAAAGCGGTCTTGGCTTATTTATAATACAAAGTTTAATGGATGAAGTAGATATCAAATCTAATATAAATTATGGAACAGTTATAAAAATGACAAAATATTTAGGAGTTGATAATTAATGAAAGATATATCATCTGTTACCAACTATCTAAATATGGATAACAAAGAGCTCTTTACTATTTATAGCCAGGATAAAAATAATAAAGAAGTCAGAGATATATTGATTGAGAGAAATCTTTATTTAGTTAATATTTTAGCTAAGAAATATATTAATAAAGGAGTTGAATTTGAAGATTTATATCAAGTTGGGTCTTTGGCGCTTATATATGCAATAGAGCGTTATGATATGTCAAAAGGATATGAATTTTCAAGTTTTGCTACACCAACCATTATAGGTGAAATAAAAAAATATTTTAGGGACAAAGTTTGGACGATGAGAGTTCCAAGAAGAGTTCAAGAGCTAAATAAAAAGGTAAATGAAGCAAAACTCTTACTAGAACAGCAAAATAAGAAAAAGCCTAAGGTAAAAGAAATTGCACAGTATATAGGGTGTAAAGAGGAAGAGGTTTTAGAAGCATTAGAGGCATCATATGGATATCAGCCTGTTTCATTAGATTCGCCTATGAATATTGATTCAGAGGATGCAGATGTAACTTTAATAGATAAAATAGCTGGACAAGAAGATAACTTTTCTAATATAGAATATAAAGATTTTATAGAGAAATTTATTAGCAAGTTAAATGAATTAGAAAGAAAAATATTTGAAGGTAGATTTTTTAAAGAAAAAACACAATCTACTTTGGCAAAGGAATTAGAAATTTCACAAATGACTATTTCTAGAATTGAAAGAAAAGTAGTACAAAAGCTAAGAAAAGAATATGAAAAATAAGTTTTATTTTTTCTTAGATAAAATTTATTTTTATAATTAGTACAGAAGAGATATTTTTTATAAATATTTCTTCTATATTTTTTTGAAAATATTATCTTAGTTAAGAGGACAAAATATATTCCAAATGTAGAATATAAGCTAAAAATAAGATTATTTAAGAAAAAATTAAAAAAAATAAAAAAATATGTTGACAATGATATATATAGGTGGTATTATTATACCTGTACTGATTAAGCAGTATAGAAAAACAAAATAAAATATCTAGTTATTATAGC